>JADHVR010000074.1 GCA_016783885.1 Bacteroidales bacterium | reverse complement strand
GCCATACGAGGGCAAAGATACAGGGGGAAATGTTAGTACACAAGCCTGTATTCGCTCTACATTTTTACCAAAATGAAAAATCAAATCAATGATATCAAGGGATACAGGACTTCAATTATAAAATCGTGTCAAAGTCAAGGGGATATTAAAAGCGGGGATTTTAAATACATCAGCGATGAAGCTTATTATTCGTACCTTTTCTATACTTGTGTAAACCTGGCGAATAACAGCTTATCAGGATTAAAGCTTTACATCCGTAAGCAAAGCAGGGGTAAGATTATTCAGTTTATTAAACGTTTTACTTCGTTTGATACATTAAAAGAAAAGGAGCGGGTGTTTAAGGATAAGTTGGATGAATTGCGGGATGAAACATACAAAAATGTCAGGCTTGATTTTGGTATCGACATTAACGAAGTTGAAGATACCGGAATAAGGGATCATGAATATCTGGCATCATTTCGCAGATTAAAAAGCGAATGTAAAATATTGATTGTTTGCCGGTATTGCCTGGGTATGTTGCATGAAGAAATACAACATTTGCTAAAAGATGATTTTCGGATAGGCAGTACGGATACAGGAAAAACAAAACTGCACAGATGTATTAAATACTGGAGAAAATTAATGGATAAAACAAAATGATTACTCAAAAAGATATAGAACTAATAAATAAATACCTTGATAAAAGTTTATCGGAGGGTGAGCTTAAAGAGTTTCAAAGCAAATTCAAAACTGATCCTGAATTTGCCAGGGAGGTGAAAATCCATACCGATGCTATGATTACACTTAAAGCTGCAGCCTCAGTCCATGCAGATGATATTCATGTAAGGACTCCCGTGATCCCTTTTTGCAAAAGGTATAAATACCCGATTGCTGCTGTTTTTGTTTTACTGATCGGGCTATCTATATTAATCTATTTCTTTGGAGGCAGGAAAACCTTTACGGTATATCAATTGTATTCTGAGTACTTTCAGCTTCCGGCTGACCTGATAACTGTCAATTCTTCTGATAACCTTGTCTTTAGTCAGCGATACCGTACTGAAAATAATTTACCGGTTAGTCAAATAATCAAATTCGCTCCTGAAGATTTAAACATTATTGAATCGGATTTTCAACAACTCTTTTTAGCCGGATTATACTTTATGCACATCAATGATTTAAATAATTCTATTCTGGTATTTCAGAAAATAACCAAAGGAAAGCCAAATATATATCAGGAAGAAGCCTCGTGGTATCTGGGATTAGCTTATCTCAAATCCTGCCAGCCTGAAGAAGCTATAATACAGTTTGAAATATTGCAGCAAAGAAATTCATATAATGCAAAACAAGCTTCAGAATTAATAAAAAAAATTCGCTCAATAAAACAGCCATGTAATTGAATTAAGTATAATTGGTATATTGATTGTCATAGTAAAGGATTTGTTCATCAAATTATAATAAATTCCGAACAGGATTGTAACATTATTGAACACTAAGCGTCTTATCCTAAAACGAAATAATAACAGAAACAGCCACAATACAAGCAATTTATAACTTCTGGCACAAAGCATGATTATTTAATATGTTAATAAATTTTACCGGACAACCGGAATAAATTCCCTGATTATGAAAATTGAAATGAACCCCAATGAAATGGTGATTAAAGCCAACGACAGCAGCCAGGTTTTAAATGGCAGTTCCATTAAAGGAAAACTTATTCTTACTAATCAGCGCTTATACTTTAAAGCATCGGACAATGGGAAAAGACACAATGATGTGGAAATTATGCCTGATGATATTAAGGAAGTAATGCTTTTTAACAACCGGATTCTATTTTCAACCGGCTTGAACATTGTTACCGACGATGGTATTGAAAACAAATTCCTTGTTAAAAACAGGAACGACTGGAGCGAAATGATAGTAAGGATGTGTTAAAGATTTCAACCTATACTAAAAACGGGATAAATTGTCACATTTTATAAATAGATATGAACCCTTTGCAGTCGGCAGTCAACAGTCAGCAGATGGCTGTTCGTTGATTGAAAATTGATTGAAGGCTGAAGACTGAAAAAAATTGTCCAATTTTACCCCGATAGATGTATAACAGATATACCGTTAAATTTCTATCAAATATCTGCTTTCGATTTTATCGTATCATTCTCCTCATCCCAAATAATAATAAAATCCTTTTGCTGATTTTCAATAATAACAATTGAGTCATCTTGTTTTTCCTCGTCTTTTTTATGCAGCCATTTGAATTCATCCCTGAAAACCTTCTTAATCGTTTCTTTTTCCTTTTTTAAATCCGAAGATATTTTTTTTCTTACAGCCTTAGTGTCGTATTTGATATCCGGATCATTTGCATTGCCTGTCATTTTAACAGGTATGGAAGTTCTGCCCAAGCCGTCATCTTCTATAATTATACCTTCAATTTCTTCGGATTGCCGCTTCTCCTTCCACATTAGGTCCGAAAGTAAAATCCAGATGTGATAGTCTATATCATTCCGAAAAGTATGCTTGCCATAAAATTTTAAATTTACTGAACTCGACTTAATCTCCATTTCGGGGATGTAAACCACTTCATCTTTAATCTCCACCTGATTTTTAAGAATTGAAAAACGAATATGCTGCAGTTCTTCCAGCTTAATATATTTCGATAATTTGTATAATGGCATGTAATTGATAAGCTCGCCATCAGAGATAACAAGGTCAGCAAGAGTATAAACACTTTTCGGATCAACTTTAAGATTGGAACTAACTGAAGATTTATAAAACACCTTTGCCGTGACCCTGCCACGTAGGTGATTGCTTGTTATATTATCCTGACCGAAATTATCAAATTCATAAAACAGTTCATTGATATCAACATTTTGAAAATCGGCTTCACAATTCAACCAAAATTTATTTTGGTTTCTTCCATCAATGATACCGGAAATATAGGTTTTCCCATCCATAGAATTCAGCGAACCGTTTTCAACAAATAGTTTCCGGTCCTTCATACTAATACGCCCTGTGATATTTTGTGCTTTAAATTTTTTGAATTTCATTTTTTTTATATCCACATTCAGGTCGAAATTCAACCTTTCGGAAAATCTCAACCTGTATATTGTATCGGTTTTGGTTATCCGGTATTTTAAAAGCTCGTCAAAATCTAAGTAGCTTGAAAAAAAATCTGCTTTTATATCAATCTTCTCACCTGGCAAAAAAACATAAGACAGAATATTTTTAAAATTCCCTTTCATGTTGAAATCGCTGCCCGAAACTTTTCCTGAGAATTTATCGATGATAAGGTCTTTGTTATTGAATTTGAAAGAGCCGTTAAAGTCTTTGTATTTTAAATGACTGTTTTTTAATTCAAAATTCAAATTGCTTATTTTCATAGAGCCTGAAGTCCGGCTGGAAATAAAGTCGTGGACAGTGAACTTTCGGAAACTCTTGAGTTTGTTTTTAAATGAAATATTTATGTCAAGCCTGCCCGAAATTGATTGCAGTGTATCGATACGGGCAATTTCATCAATTCCTTTAAGCTCGAGGCTTGATTTGAGAACCACATATATTTCGGGCTGTTCAAAATTGGTTATGCTCATATTTCCATTAATATATCCAGAACTCAATTCGGCTGCAAAATTATCGAGTTTCAGTGCAAACGATTTTTTTGATTTGGATTTGCCGTTAACGAATGAGCCATTTAAGGATACGTTGTTCAGGGTTTTACCTGTAGCCGCATGATTGAATCTTCCATTCTCAAGGTTAAAATTGAAAATTATAAGCGGAAGTTTGTTGCCTGTAAAGTCCCCTTTAATATCAGCCCTGAAATAAAGTTCGCCGCTTAATGAATAATCTTTGATCGGTTCTTTAAATTCATCGGGTATTATACCAATAAACGAATTTATTTCCGATTTGTCAGCAATAATTTTCAGGTCTAAGTATTTTGAGCTTGAACCGGATTTTACCAAACCCGTAATATAAAATGAAAGTCCTGCAACATTTAACTTCCCCTTTTTGATATTATAATTATTTTTCTCTCTATCAACGTCAATCTGCATATCAATAGCAACTTTTTTCTCTTTCAGAAAAACTGTTTTCCCCGATTTGATATGGGTTGAAAACAATTCGCCGGAAATATTTAGAGAATAATCAGATTCGGTAAATTTTCCTTTTAGTGTACCAAACTCGGCTCTAAACAGGTACTCCTGCTCCGATGGATAATTGATATAAGAAACATGAACATTCCGGAAAACGACTTTTTGCAGATCAATTTTTACTCCGGTGTGCCTGCTACTGTCTGATTTCCGGAAAACATCGAAGTTTGTTGAACCATCCTCTCTGATAATAATATTCAGGAAGGCATCTTTTAACAATATTTTTTCGATTTTGTAATCACTCGTTACAATATCATATACATTAAAAAGAAATGATAGATTGCCGGCTTTCAGCAATGGGTTTGAATTTCCGGTTATTTTTTCCTTTGTTTGGATTTCAGAGAACTTTATTGATGCGTAAGGAAAATTCTCAAATATTGAAAATTGTATATCGGTTACCGAAACCTCGATATTTAGTTTTTTATTTATTTCGTTAACAACAATCTTTTTAACTTCATCACCATAAAAATATCCTGCTATTATTAACATGCCAGGCACAATAAAAACCAATATAATTATCGTAATGAGAAGCCGTTTAATATATTTCTTCAACACTTTCATTTAAATTTTCCCTTGATATTATGGACAGATACTATACATCTATCGGGGTAAAATTGGACATTTTTTCAGTCTCCAGTCCACAGTCTCCAGTCTCCAGTCCACAGTCTCCAGTCCACAGTCTTCAATCAACGAACAACCATCTGCAGATTGCCGACCGCAAATGGTTTATATCTATTTATAAAATGTCACAATTTATCCCGTTTTTAGTATAACGTTACCTTTTTTATATTATTTAATTAAATTGTTATGTATTGAAAATTAAAAAATTATACCTTTGCCCCCATTTCAAAATTTTATTTTATAATTTTAAAACTATTTAAGATGAAAAAACTCAATTTATTATTTTTTGCTTCTATGATTATCAGCATAGCCTTGCTGACAGGAAGTTGTACAAACACAGGAAAAGCACCTGAAAAAGCTAAACTAATTCCTCTGGAAGATTTCTTTAAGAATCCGGAGCAAACGCGTTACCAGATTTCGCCCGACGGGAAGTACTATTCATTCCTTGCTCCTTATGAAACTAGGATGAATGTTTTTGTTCGGGAAAGAGGAAAAGAAGAAGCCATACGTCTTACCAGTGAAACAGACAGAGACATTCCCGGCTATTTTTGGCCCAACAACGAGCAAATACTTTATATAAAAGATGACGGAGGTAATGAAAATTACAAATTATACGGTGTAAATATTGATGGCTCCAATCCTGTTTGTTTTACTGATTTTGAAGATGTAAGAACTCAGATCATTGATGATTTGCCTGATATCCCTGACGAAGTGATAATTGGTTTGAATAAAAGAAATCCACAGGTTTTTGATCCATACCGTTTGAATCTGAAAACCGGTGAAATGGAGATGTTAGCAGAAAATCCCGGAACTATTGTGGGCTGGATGTTCGATCATGATGGGAAATTACGAATTGCCTACGAAATAACCGATGGAGTTAATACAAGCATTTTATATCGCGAAACCGAAAAAGACGATTGGAAAACTGTTTTAACAACCAGTTTTAAAGACAATGTTTCACCCTATTTTTTCACTTTCGATAATAAAAATGTAATTGGAACATCAAACCTGGAAAGAGATAAAAGCGTTGTTGTGGAATTTGATATTGCCAACGGGAAAGAAATAAAGACACTATACGAAAATCCCGATTATGATGTTGAGGGTGTTCATTACTCAAGAAAAAGAAAAGTGCTGACTTCTGCTTCTTATACTTCATGGAAGCGAGAAAGGTATTTCTTTGATGAAGAAACTAGAAAGATATTTGAAAGACTTAATCAGGATTTGGGAGAATATGAAATCGCTATCACTGCATATAATAAAAATGAAGATGTATTTATCATAAGGACATACAGCGACCGTTCGTTGGGAGCCTATTACCTTTATGATAAAAATACAGATAAACTTGAAAAGATAACCGACGTAAGTCCGTGGATAGATGAAAATGAGATGGCTAATGTAACTCCTGTTGAATATAAATCGCGGGATGGTTTGACTATTTATGGATATTTAACGTTACCGAAAGGATACACAATGGAAACAGCCAAAGACCTTCCGGTTGTGGTGAATCCTCATGGTGGACCATGGTACAGAGATGGCTGGGGATTCAACCCCGAGATACAGTTCCTGGCAAACCGTGGTTATGCTGTCCTGCAAATGAACTTCAGGGGTTCGACAGGTTATGGTAAAAAATTCTGGGAAGAGTCCTTTAAAGAATGGGGACGAACAATGCAAAACGATATCACCGACGGAACTAACTGGCTGATTGAAAAAGGTATTGCCGACCCTGACAGGATTGCTATCTATGGTGGAAGTTACGGTGGTTATGCAACATTAATGGGCTTAGTTAGAGAACCTAACTTGTATGCGGCTGGTGTTGACTATGTTGGTGTTTCAAATTTGTTCACATTTATGAAAACCATCCCGCCTTACTGGGAACCAATGCTGGATATGTTTTATGAAATGATTGGCAATCCGAAGACAGACAGCCTGATGCTGCGGGAAGTTTCACCTGTTTTCCATGTAGATAAAATTGTTTCGCCTTTGTTCATTGCACAGGGTGCCAATGACCCCAGGGTTAACAAAGATGAGTCGGACCAGATAGTTGAAGCTATGAAAGCCAGGGGTGTTGATGTGGAATACTTAGTGAAAGATAACGAAGGGCACGGCTTCCGCAACGAAGAGAACAGGTTTGATTTTTACAGGGCTATGGAAGCATTCCTTGCTAAGCATATTAAGTAAGAATGAATAGTTAGAAATATTTATAAAATAAGAAAGCCGGGCAGGAATGTCCGGCTTTTTTTGTGCTATATATATTAATAACCTTGTTTCAAGTTGGTGTTGTCATCAGCCAATCTGCTTCATGAATTACTTTTCAATAGTCAATAACAACACTGCCCGCCTTCGCACACTTCTGTTACAATCCGAACACAATAAAAACATCCATGTATTGTTGTAATCTTATAAAATATTGAATATCAAAACCAAATCTTTATTGGCATGGAACATGATTTACAATAATATTTATCTTAAAAATCGTTATAGAATTATCTGAGATAAATTGAAAAGGTATTAACAAATTACGTAAATAATGATTCGATTAAAAGGAATTCATAAAACTTATGTTACGGGCAGTAATAGCCTTCATGTTCTTAAAGGTGTTGATCTTGATATTAAAAAAGGAGAGCTTGTATCCATAATGGGCTCATCGGGTTCGGGAAAATCAACTTTGCTGAATATAATAGGAATCCTTGATAATTACGACAATGGTAACTTTCAATTGAACGGAGAACTTATAAAAGATATGGGTGAAAAAAAAGCTGCCTGGTACCGGAATAAATTAATAGGTTTTGTTTTCCAGTCGTTTAATCTGATCTCCTTTAAAAATGCAATGGAAAATGTTGCTTTACCACTTTATTATCAAAAAGTAAGCAGGAAGAAAAGAAACAAAAGGGCTATGGAGTATCTCGACCGTCTGGGATTAAAAGAATGGGCACATCATTTACCCAATGAATTGTCGGGCGGGCAAAAACAAAGACTGGCTATTGCCCGTGCATTGATCTCCGAACCGAAAGTAATTCTTGCTGATGAGCCAACAGGAGCTTTGGATTCAACAACTTCGATGGAGATGATGGATTTGTTTAACGAAATAAACGAGATGGGAATTACTATATTAATTGTAACCCACGAAAGAGATATAGCGGCAAAAACCGACAGAATAATCAAACTAAAAGACGGCATTATCGAATCAATAGTTACAAATGGTGAAAGAAAGAAATGGCTTAAGGAGCAAGTCATGGCATGAGTTTGACCTTCCAGAGTGCGAAGCTCCTGGAAGAGTCAAATCGGGATGAAAAAGTCGTATGAAATAAAACTCATAAATCTAAAATTGAAAGATGTTTGACCTGGATAAATGGCAGGAAATATACAGTACCATCAGCAAAAATAAGTTGAGGACTTTCCTGACTGGCTTTAGCGTGGCGTGGGGTATTTTTATGCTGATTATTCTTTTAGGTTCGGGTTACGGACTTGAAAACGGAGTTCAAAAAGAATTTGAAGGCGATGCGGAAAATACTTTATGGGTCAGTCAGGGTGTAACCAGCATGGCTTATAAAGGATACAAACCGGGCAGGTATATCAGGTTTACTAACGATGATTATGAAAATGTAAAAGATGTTGAGGATGTTGAATATATTTCTTCAAGATTTAGAATATGGGAAACCAACACTCTGTCTTATAAAAATGAATATGGCAGCTTTGATGTACTTTGTACACATCCCGATTATGGAGCTGTTGAAAATCTTGAAATTATAAAAGGAAGATTTCTAAACGATATCGATGTTAAGGAAAAACGCAAACTTACAGCCATTGGGAAGCTTGTGGATGAAGCTCTTTTTAAGGGTGAAGACCCGATAGATAAATACATTAAGGTAGGGAGCATCCCGTTTAAGGTGGTTGGCGTTTTTGATGATCCGGGTGGCGACAGAGACCTTTCGAGGATTTATATTCCTGTTTCAACTGCCCAGATGGTTTTTAACAGAGCGAACCGGATAAACAATATTTCGATGACAGTAGGTGATGCATCAGTTGACAGAAGCGTAGAGATGGTTGAGGAAATCAGAAACAACATGGCACAAATACATCACTTTAGTCCCGACGACCAAAGAGCAGTCCATATCTGGAACAATGTTGAGAATTACGAAAAATTCATGCGGCTATTTGCTAATATAAGGCTGTTTATCTGGGTAATCGGGATAGGAACTATTATTGCCGGAATAGTTGGCGTTAGTAACATTATGATGATAGTTGTAAAAGAACGGACTAAAGAAATTGGTATCAGAAAAGCAATGGGAGCTACTCCCGGATCGGTCATCAGCTTGATTTTGCAGGAATCTATTTTGATCACGGCATTTGCCGGTTACATCGGACTTGTTCTCGGAGTCGGTCTTTTAGAATTAGCTTCTAAATATATTCAGGGCGCCGATTATTTCGCCAATCCTGAAGTTAATATCAACGTGGCACTCGGAGCAACATTAATATTAATTATAGCCGGCGCTATAGCCGGATTTGTTCCTGCAAGAAAAGCGGCAACAGTAAAACCCGTTATTGCGTTACGAGATGAATGATACGATTTTAAATCTAAAATTGAAAGATGTTTGATTTAGACAAATGGCATGAAATTTACTTCGCACTTAAACAAAACAAGCTGCGGACTTTCTTCACTGCCTTTGGTGTGTTCTGGGGGATTTTTATGCTTATTATAATGATGGGCGCCGGCGATGGTTTGTATAATGGTGTTAATAAGGATATGGGTGACATGGCTACAAATAGCATGTTTATGTGGACACGCAGAACAACCATGCCTTATAAAGGTTTTATTAGGGGCAGGTTTTTCCAGTTTAACAACGATGATACTCAGGCGCTGAAAGATAATATACCCGAAATTGAAAATATTGCACCGCGGCTGCAGGGATGGGGTGGCGATGGAACAAATAATGTAATTCGCGGTGAAAGAACAGGCGGTTTTACCATACAGGGCGATTACCCTGATTATAATATTATTGATCCGGTTAATATTACTAAAGGCAGATTTTTAAACTACAACGATATCAAAGAAACGAGAAAAGTAGCCGTTATCGGAATAAGGGTTTTTAATGAAATGTTTGAACCCCATGAAAATCCCATTGGAGAGTATTTACGGATACAGGGAGTGTATTTTAAAGTGATTGGAATGTTCCGGTCGAAAAAAAGTGACCAGCAGGCCGACCGTGAAAATCAGCAGATATTAATCCCGTTTTCAACTTTACAAAAAGTTTATAATTATGGCGATGTGGTAGGTTGGTATGCCATAACATCACGTAAAGATAAACAGGTTTCTTTAGTTGAAGAGAAAGCCAAGGCATTGATGAAACAACGTCACAGCATCCACCCTGATGATGATCGTGCTATCGGCTCTTTTAATGTTGAAAACGAATTTAGAAAAATGATTAACTTGTTTTCCGGAATAAGTGGTCTGGTTTGGATTGTAGGCATCGGTACATTGTTAGCCGGTGTTATCGGTGTTAGTAATATTATGCTTATTGTAGTAAAAGAAAGAACAAAGGAAATTGGCATTCAACGCGCTATTGGCGCTTCACCAATGAATATTATCAGTCAGATTATTTCTGAGTCGGTATTACTTACAACATTTGCAGGATATTTCGGATTAGTTGTTGGTGTCGGACTTCTTGAACTTGTTAATTATTTTTTGATAAAAACAGGAGCGGAGAGTAATATGTTCGCCAATCCTGAAGTCGATTTTAATAAAGCTGTAACTGCTCTCATAATTCTGGTAATTTCCGGAGCATTTGCAGGCTGGATACCGGCTAAACGGGCAATCAGCATCAAACCGATTGATGCTTTAAGAGATGAGGTGTAAAATGCAGGGGGCATGGTGCAGGGAGTAAAATAAGAATTTATTCTTGGCAGCTTGGCGTAAAAATTTAGAAATTAATAAATTTAGAAATCATAAAATTTATAACAACATGAAATCATTTTTTAAAATATTTATTCTGGTGGTAATTTTAGGAGTGTTCGTTTTTACCATTTATTTCCTTTATAATAAGTCGCAGGCTAAACCTGTTGTTTTTGAAACCACTACTCCGTTTATTACTAATATTGTGAAAAAAACAGTAGCAACAGGTTCTGTTGTACCTCGAAAGGAAATCGAAATAAAACCAAAAATTTCAGGTATTGTAGAAGAAATTTATGTTGAGGAGGGAAAAATGATCAAAAAAGGCGAGTTAATTGCTAAAGTTACTATTATCCCAAACATGGTTAACCTGAACAATGCGGAGTCGAGGGTAAACAGGGCAAAAATTGCATTGGAAAATGCAAAGAAAAATTATAACAGGCAAAAGGAGCTTTTTGATCAAAATGTTATTTCTACAACCGATTTTGAAACTTATGAACTGGAATATAATACTGCGATAGAGGAACTTGCATCCGCCGAAAATAATCTTCTGTTAATTAAGGAAGGCCAGACAAAAAATACTGGCACACCAACAAATACACTTATAAAGTCAACTATAAACGGAATGGTGCTGGATATTCCGGTGGAAATAGGAAATTCGGTGATTGAAAGCAATACGTTTAACGATGGTACTACCGTTGCTATTATAGCCGATATGGGTGAGATGGTATTCGAAGGGCAGGTGGACGAAAGCGAGGTTGGGAAAATTAAAGAAGGTATGGATTTGATTTTAACTATCGGAGCAATTGAAGAAGTAAAGTTTGATGCCGCGCTCGAGCACATATCACCGAAAGGCGTTGAGGAGAACGGAGCTATTCAGTTTGAAATAAAAGCCGCAGTCGATTTGATCGATACTATTTTTGTACGAGCAGGGTACAGCGCTAATGCCGACATCGTACTTGATAAAAGAGATAGTGTTCTTGCCATTAACGAAAGCCTTCTTAAGTTTGAAAACGATTCAGCCTACGTTGAGATTGAAACCGAGCCTCAGACCTTTGAAAAGAGATTTATCGAAACCGGTTTGTCGGATGGAATTAATATTGAAGTTATTTCCGGTTTGACGAAAGATGATAAGATTAAGAAGTTGAATTAATGGTCTTATAGGGAAATAAGGAAATAGGGGTATAAGGAAAATAAAGGGTAAAATATAGGGTGCAAATTTTTTTCGGATTATTTTTTAAATTCATCTCAGAAAAAAAATTACAAATAACCTTGTATTTTTAAAGGAGTAATAGTAAATTTGCCTTGTATTTTTAAACACCTTTATTAAAAATACAAGGCAAATTTACTATTATGGATCGTTTTTTAACTAAAGATTTGCTTTCATGGAAAAAGCGGATTAACAGGAAGCCATTAATTGTCAGGGGAGCCCGGCAAGTTGGCAAGTCTTATTCAATTACTGATTTCGGTAAAAAATATTTTGAAGGAACAGTTCATATTGTTGATTTTGAACAGCATCCTGATTGGCATCGGATATTTGAAGAAAATTTGGATGTTAACCGAATTATTTCTGAATTAGAAATTTTACTTAATACCAGAATAACTTCCGGTAAAGACTTGCTTTTTTTTGACGAGGTGCAAGCATGCCCTCGCGCAATTATGTCTCTCCGGTACTTTTTTGAACAAACACCTAATCTTCATGTGATCGCAGCAGGATCGTTACTTGAATTTGCGATGAAGGATATTAGCTTTCCGGTAGGACGGGTTCAGATAATAAATATGTTTCCAATGAATTTTGCAGAGTATTTATATGCAACCGGGAAATCCAGGGCGGCAGAAATTATTTTAGCTCCTCCTGAAAAACAGCCGGACACTGTTCATACTATGCTTCTTAATGAACTGCGCAGATACTTATTTATTGGAGGAATGCCTGAATGTGTAAAAAACTGGAGTAACACCGGTAGTATGGCTGAGGTGTTTAACATTCAGGCGGATCTTGTGAATTCATATCGTCAGGATTTTTCAAAATATGCACCTTATTCTGATAAGCTATGTCTTAATGCAGTTATTTCGGGAGTTACAAGACATATTGGTCAGCAAATTAAATACTCACAACTTGCTGAAGGGTTTACCAATCCCACCATTAAAAAGGCTTTTGATTTGCTTTGTCTTGCGCAAGTTGTCCGAAAAATATCCTCTGCTTCCCCGGCGGGCTTGCCACTGGGGGCTTATGCTTCAGAGCATAAATTTAAAGCATTGATGGTTGATGTCGGGTTAATGAGATATCTGAGTGGAATACCCGTTGATGTGGAATATTCTAAAAGCGATCTTTTGGCAATTTATTTGGGCGCCATGGCTGAGCAGTTTGCAGGACAGGAGTTTCTTGCTGCCGGAAATAATGATTTATATTATTGGTCGAGGGATGCTAAAAGTAGTAGTGCAGAAGTTGATTTCTTAATTATTAAGAATAATCAAATTTGTCCTGTTGAAATTAAAAGCGGTCCTTCGGGAAGATTGAGAAGTATGCATCTTTTATTGCAAAATTATCCAAATTGTCCGGTTGGTTATGTTTTATCAGTTGCACATTATAGTGAATTACCTGAGCAAAAGCTTATCTTTTTACCACTTTATTATGCATACAGTTTAGTATCAACAAATGATTTTTGAAAAAAACTAAAAAAATAGTTGCATAACTAAAATATTAGTTATATATTTGCTGCGTTATTTATAAGAAAATTGAGCTGAAATAAAAAAAGCTCAATTTTTTTACAATAAACAACTAAGAAATTAGTTATTAAACTAAAATAATAGTTAAAACATGAAAGAACTAACAAAAGCAGAAGAACAGGTGATGCAAATTCTTTGGCATCTCAATAAAGGATTTGTAAATGATATCCTTAACGTATTTCCCGATCCGAAACCAGCTTATAATACCGTATCAACCATTGTCAGAATATTGGAGAAGAAGGGATTTGTCGGCTATAAAGCTTATGGAAAGACCCATGAATATTTTCCTTTGGTTTCAAAAAAAGAATATACCAAGAGGTTTTTCGGCAGCTTAATGAAAAATTATTTCAGCAATTCATACACAGCGCTTGCTTCATTTCTTGCAAACGATAAAACCATCAGCATTCAGGAGTTGGAAGATATGAAAGCACTTATGGAAGAAGAAATTGAAAAACAAAAATCAGGAAACAATGAATGATCTGTTTATATACCTGCTACAATCCGGTATCAGCCTGGCAGTATTTTATATTATATATTGGCTGTTTCTGAGAAAAGACACCTTTTTTTCTGCCAACAGATTTTACCTCGTGTTGTCTGTAATTTTTTCCTTTGCCTTACCCCTGTTTAAAATTACACTGCCAATTCGGGGTACGGAATCGGGGTACATCAATTTACTTGAAACCATTGTGATCACACCGGATAAACTGGCAGATTCTATTTATAACCATCTTGATTTTTATCAGATCATAACGATAATATACTTAATTGGTGTGGGAATATTTATGTTAAGGTTTCTTTACCGGTTTGTTCAGATTGGTTTACTGATTAGCAAGTACGGTATTTATAAAAAAAATGGATTTAATATTGTTTTTACCAATCCTCACTTATCACCCTTTTCATTTTTCAATATTGTTTTTTTAAGTAACGAAATTTCCGATCAGAAACAATTTGAAAAAATCATCACTCATGAAAGTATCCATATCCGGCAAAAACACTCTTTTGACCTTATTATCCTGGAGCTTTTAACCATCATCCAATGGTTCAATCCGTTCATCTGGTTTTATAAAAAAACATTAAAAAACATACATGAGTTTCTTGCTGACGAGGGTGTTTTGTCAGAAGGATACAATAAGAAAGATTATCAGCGATTATTATTAAATCAAACACTTGGAATACAAGTTAACTTAATAACAAATAATTTCAATCATTCATTAATTAAAAGGAGGTTTACTATGATGTCAAAATCAAAAACAAACAAATTTGCAGTACTAAAAATGCTGGTCGCAATACCACTGGCTCTGTTTTTAGTAATGGCGTTTTCTTTTACTGTAAGTAATTCAGTAATTGCACAAGATACAAAAACAAAACCTGAAGTTGTAGTTATTAAAACACAAGAAGGGGATATTTTTACTGTAGTTGAACAAATGCCCAGATTCCCCGGAGGTGATGATGCAAGGATCAAATTCCTCAAAGAAAACATTAAATATCCTGATGAGGCCAGAAAACAAGGAATTTCAGGAACGGTTTTCGTATCTTTTGTAGTTGAAAAAGATGGTAGTATCAGCAATGTAAAATTACTAAGAGGTATAGGTGGCGGATGCGATAAGGAAGCTTTACGTGTTGTTTCAATGTTGCCCAATTATGAACCGGGATTACAAGATGGTAAACCTGTAAGGACACAGTTCAATTTGCCAATTAGTTTTAAACTTAACGGTGGTGAAAAAAAAGTTATAAAAGGAGAGGAAACCAATTCTGATATTCCACCGCCTCCTCCACCTAAAAAATAGGTTTTAAAAATAAGTTATTGCCAAATAGTGCTTATAATATCATAAGAAACTCTATCTTTCATGTAATTCTTCTCTGTAACTTTATTTTTCTTCGTGGTGCTTCGTGCATTCTCTGTGGTTCTTCGTGTAAATGAAAGTTAGTTCCATTTGCGCCAATATTTCAAAAGTTCGTCCGGATTAGCTTACGCTCATGGCTGCTGCACAAATCCGGATGAGTGGGAGACTTTTGATATTTAAGAAAAATCATTGTTTATTAGAACTTTTCGTTTATCGTCGGGTAAAACGCTTCTTCAATATGCCTGATAGTTTGTTTGCCGGGTTGAATAATGATTGAAACAATATCGAACCTTATTTCCAAATCAAGCTCATTTTGATTTACATACTCCTCGGCAGCGCGTATAAGAAATTCTTGTTTTCTGTCGGTAACTGCTTCTTCGGGTTCACCGAAGTAATCCGTGCTGCGGGTTTTCACTTCAACTATTATTAGTGTGTTTTTATCTGTTGCTATAATATCAATCTCATCTCTTCCTGTCCGCCAGTTACGTTCAAGGATTTGGCAGCCCTTTCCCTTAAGAAATCCGGCAGCAATTTCTTCACCTTTTTTTCCGAGTTCAATATGTTTTGCCATTAAATTTATTCCTAATCTTAAGTTATAGTAGTAATATCATAATTGACTGTTAATTTAATTTTTCTCCCTAATATCAGCGCACTGTTATCATCCGTGTGTCCTGCCGGAAAACCGTAGCAAACAGGATAATTATATTCTTTAACCGCCTCGGCAATAATTTCGTAAGCATTTTTACCGAAAGGTATTTCATTGTCTTTCATTTCAGTCATTCCGCCGGCTATTAATCCGGCAAGCTTTTCCAGCTTTCGTGCCCTTTTCATATGCCACATCATGCGGTCTAAGCGATAAAGGTATTCGCCCACATCTTCGATGAACAGGATTTTGCTATCTGTATTTATATCCGATTTTGTTCCAATCAGGCTGCAAAGTATTGATAAGTTGCCACCTGTGAGAACTCCCTTGCCTTCTCCCCTTTTCGACAATGGAAAAGAGTTGAATGTATAATTGAGTGGTTCGCCCAACAAAGCTTTTTGTAAAGTCAACAATGATTCATTTTCTTTGTCATTATCCGGGAAATTCAGCGGCATGATAGCGTGCAGGGTTTCAATGCCGAAATTTGTAAGTATATGAGAAAAAAAAGTGGTTACATCGCTAAATCCAACAATCCATTTGGGATTTTTAATAAATTTTGAAAAATCCAGCCTGTCGATGATCCTCACCACTCCATATCCTCCCCTTGCGCAAATAATGGCTTTAACGGATTCGTCATCCAGCATACACTGGAAATCGGCAGTTCTCTCCTCGTCTGTTGCAGAAAACTGATGATAAGCACGAAAGAGATGCTTGCCTAAAACAACCTTCAGTCCCCAGCTTTCAAATGTTTTTACAGCAGCATTAATTTTTTCTTTTGAAATTTTACCTGCCGGTGCAACAATGGCGATACTATTACCTTTTTTAAGATATCCCGGAGTAGTCATCTGAAATTTAATAAAATGATTTCCAACAAAAGTATAACTTTGCCAGAATTAAATTCAGCAAAATTTTATTAAAAAATGGAAAACACAAATCAAAAATTCAAAAGATATACAATAACCTCAGCTCTTCCTTATGCAAACGGGCCTATTCATATCGGTCATCTGGCAGGTGTTTATGTGCCGGCTGATATTTATGCAAGGTATTTACGGTTGAAAGGTGAAGATGTTGTATTTATCGGCGGTTCTGACGAGCATGGCGTTCCTATCACTATCAAAGCACGGGAACAGGGAGTTTCGCCGCAGGAAATCGTGGATAAGTATCATAAGATGATTAAAGATTCATTTGAGAAGTTCGGCATTACTTTCGATATTTATTCCCGCACTTCCAACCAAACCCATCACGAAACGGCTTCTGAATTTTTTAAAACCTTGTACGATAAAGGTGAGTTTATTGAACGAACCTCATTACAATATTACGATGAAGCCACGAACCATTTCCTTGCCGACAGGTACATTACAGGAACCTGTCCGCATTGTGGCTATGATGAGGCTTACGGTGACCAGTGCGAGAATTGCGGCACGTCACTAAGCCCCAATGACCTTATCAATCCGAAATCGGTTTTAAGCGGCAATGCCCCGGTTAAAAAAGAAACAAAACACTGGTATTTGCCTTTGGATAAATATGAACCCTGGCTCAAGGAATGGATTTTAAAAGAACATAAAAACGACTGGAAGACGAATGTTTACGGGCAGTGCAAATCGTGGCTCGACCATGGATTGCAGCCCAGGGCGGTAACCCGCGATCTGGACTGGGGCGTGAAAGTACCTTTGCCAGAAGCAGAAGGGAAAGTGCTTTATGTGTGGTTTGATGCGCCCATCGGTTATATTTCCGCTACTAAAGAGTGGGGGGAGCAAACAGGGAAAAACTGGGAGTTGTACTGGAAAGACAAGGAAACCTGCCTTATTCATTTCATCGGAAAAGATAACATTGTTTTCCACTGCATCATGTTTCCTTCTATGCTTAAACAGGAAGGCTCGTATATTGTCCCCGATAATGTTCCTGCATTTGAGTTTATGAACCTGGAGAATGAAAAAATTTCTACTTCGAGGAACTGGGCGGTTTGGCTCCATGAATATCTTGAGGAATTTCCGGATAAACAGGATGTGTTGAGGTATGTCCTGACTGCCAATGCACCTGAATCCAAAGATAATGATTTTACATGGAAAGATTTTCAGGCAAGGAATAACAATGAGCTATTAGCTATTTTCGGGAATTTTGTGAACAGGACTTTGGTTTTAACACACAAATATTTTGGAGGCAAAGTACCGCCTGTTGAAGATTTGAATGATTATGACAAATCGGTGATTGCAGAAATAAAGGACTTTCCGGTGAAGGTTGGTTCGAGCTTAGAGAATTTCCGTTTCAGAGAGGCGTTGAATGAAATGATGAATCTTGCAAGGCTTGGTAATAAATACCTGACTGATTCGGAGCCGTGGAAGCTGATCAAAACAGACGAGTCGAGGGTAAGGACAGTCCTTAATATATCGTTGCAGATTTGCGCAAATTTGTCTGTTCTGTCAAAGCCCTTCCTTCCTTTCACCGCACAAAAGCTTTCGGAAATGCTTAACCTTTCCGGTTTAACATGGAAAGATGCAGGAAGCGTGGAATTGCTGAAAAATGGTTCTCAATTGAACAAACCGGCGTACCTTTTCGAAAAAATTGAAGATAGCGCTATCAAAGCACAGGTTCAGAAATTGCTTGATACTAAAAAAGAAAATGAAGAAGACAAAATTTCAATCAACCCGGCAAAAGAGAATATCGAATTTGATGATTTTGTAAAACTCGATATTAGGACGGGAACAATAATCGAAGCGGAAAAAATTCCTAAAACTAAAAAATTGTTAAAGCTAAAAATTGACACAGGTATTGACAGGCGAACGGTGGTTGCCGGAATAGCTGAATATTACAACCCGGAAGATATAATCGGGCAAAAAGTAAGTATTCTCGTAAACCTTGCTCCGAGAAAGCTTAGAGGTATCGAATCAAACGGAATGATCCTGATGGCGGCAAACCATGAAGGAAAACTATGTTTTGTTTCGCCAACAGAGGATTTTAATAATGGAAGCGAAATCAAATGATTAGTGATCAGTGAATGGTGATTTGTGATGTATATTCAAAATAAATCTAAAATCCAAAATGTCCTACACCTACGATTATCCTCGTCCAATGTTAACCGTCGATGCTGTGGTTTTCAGGCAGAATGGTAATAATCCGGAAGTATTATTGATCCGGCGTAAGCATTACCCTTTCGAAGGCAAATGGGCTTTGCCCGGCGGTTTTGTGGATATGGACGAAACGCTGGAAGAGGCAGTTGTAAGGGAGCTGAAAGAGGAAACAGGGTTAAAAAATGTGGACTTAAAACAATTGCATGCCTTTAGCACTATTGATCGCGACCCGAGAGGAAGAACGATTTCTGTTATCTTTTTTGGTTTTGTTGATATGGAAAATTCAACTGTGATTGCAGGCGATGATGCCCGGGATGCACGGTGGTTTGATGCCAATGAATTTCCCCATTTAGCATTTGATCATAATAAGGTTGTTGAAATGGCATTGAGAAGGATTAGCGTGTAAAGCTTATTCTTGCTTTTTCTTATATTTGAAACCGTATTTGAAATTTATTCCAGTTTAGCTAATGGTTAACCGATATTTAGGATCGGTAAACTGGCAACAAATTAATCGAAATCGAAAATCTGCATTTTATTATTTAACATCACATTGAAAAGGGAGAGTTCTTAACAAATGATGAGGTTGACAAATTAATCGACAAAGGCTAAAAGAATAGTTTGATTAATAAAAAGCATCAATATCTTAAATAACGAATTTCCTTATTTAATTTTTCGGGCTTAAGTTTAAATAAAGGATTCTTTATTGGGAGAAATAATTCCATTAAACATTTTTGGTTTGCTAAAAATTGCTTTTATTTGTAAGAGATAAAAAAAAATTGAATATGAACCTTTTTAGCCAAAATTTTGACCCCGAATATCTTTTCAATCAATTGTATTCTGCAAATACAGAACAGGATGTTGACAAATTAATACAAGAAAATCCTGAAATCTTTAAATCTGAAAATTGGTATCCCTTAGGAGGAAAAGAAACCAACTTTGCTGTTATTGAAAATCAGCAATCTGCACCTATTGCTGCACTTATTGAAAAAATAACAAATTCTATTGATGCTATTTTAATGCGAAAATGCTTTGAGGCAGGGATTGAGCCAAAGTCAAAAGATGCTCCAAGGTCAATGGAGGATGCAGTAGAAGTATTTTTTTCTGAGAATAAAAGTTGGGATTTGCCTACTTATCGCAAGAAACAAGGAGAATGTATTCAATTACTTGCAGACGGACCCAGAATGAATACATCACTTATAATTTATGATGACGGGGAAGGACAATATCCTGAAAAATTTGAGGATACATTTTTATCACTAATTGCAGGTAACAAATGGGAAATTCAATTTGTGCAAGGTAAATATAATATGGGTGGAAGCGGTGCAATTGTTTTTTGTGGCAAAAAGAGTTATCAGCTAATTGCGTCAAAAAGATATGATGGGACAGGAAATTTTGGATTTACTTTGATAAGAGAACACCCAATGACTTCTGAAGAATTAAGTACAAAAAAGAACACTTGGTATGAGTATTTAAAAATTGATGATAAGATTCCTTCTTTCCCGATTACAAAACTTGATTTAAAACTACACAACCGATTATTTGAAACAGGAACGATTATTAAACTATATTCTTATGACCTGCCGGCAGGAAGCCGTTCGGTAATATCTAGGGATTTGAATCAAAGTATTAATGAATATCTTTTTGAACCTGCATTGCCAATATTAACTGTTGACAGAAAAGAAAGATACCCTGAAGATAGAAATCTTGAAAGAGAATTATATGGTTTGAAACGAAGGCTGGAACAAGATGATAGTAAATACATCGAAGATTTTTTTTCTGAAACATTTCATGATGATCTTTTTGAAAACATGAAAGTAACCTGTTATGTTTTTAAA
>JADHVR010000073.1 GCA_016783885.1 Bacteroidales bacterium | reverse complement strand
GACTCAAATACTGAACATATAACCCCATCAATAAAGATGGGAAAAACAAATTTGGCAAAAAGAAGGGAAGCGTTTAATTTTACTTAGAACTTGCAGGAAGTAAAAAATAGAAAAAAGGCCAATTGTAATCACACCAGTTTGTAACTTCAATGCAAATGACATAGCGGTTTGCAACCTGTTTCCTCGCAACTGACTATACGTGTGGGATTTCCCCTTTTATAAAATGAAAAAGTTTTATTTCCTTTTTATTTTACATAACTTTGTTTCGTGATTTGAGGTAATATGAATATATAATTATCCTTATAACATTTATTATTATTAAATTTGAAGTTAATTCAGGTTAAATGATTTTCTTTATTTTTATTCGGTTTTGGTAACTAAAATTCAGCAATTGACGTAATAAGATATGTATTTATAACAATTACAGGTTTTCTCATGGTAAGATTTTTTCTTTTATTCTTAATAATCAGCACTAATATCATTTACGCTCAGGAGTTTGTTTGGAATAAAATAAGCTCAGGTAATTCAGACCTGCCAAACGACATAATTAAATGTATCACAACTGATACAGCAGGAGTTGTGTGGATTGGAACATATATGGGAGGTGTTGCCGCTTTGCAAAATGATCAATGGACTGTTTACAACACATCAAATTCTGAACTGTCTCACAATTATATTAACGCAATAGCAATAGATAAAAGTGATGTAAAATGGATTGGAACCGATGGCGGTGGTTTAGCAAAATTTGATGGTACTAACTGGGATGTTTATAAAACCACAAATTCAGCATTACCTTCAAATGTAGTAATGACAATATATTGTGATGATGATGGTTCGGTTTGGGTAGGTACGTATTTTGGAGGGTTAGTCAGGTTTGATGGCGAAAACTGGACTATATTTAATACTGAAAACTCACCACTTATTTCTAATAAAGTTGTTGCAATTGCCAAAGATACAAATGGAATACTATGGCTTGGAACACAAGGTGGAGGAATCGCTTCATTCGATGGTAATAACTGGAATATTTATACCGAAAGCAATTCAAAACTACCCAGCGATTATATTTATTCTATTACAACAGATAAACAAAACAATAAATGGATTGGAACGGGTGGGGGAGGTGTTGCTGTTTTTAATGATAAATCCTGGATTATTTATAATACTGATAATTCTGACCTTACCGATGACAATATCAGACCAATAATAATTGATGATAATGATTTTAAGTGGATAGCTACTTACATTGGCGGTATAAATGTATTTGATGGTGAATCGTGGATAGTATTTGATTATCAGAATTCCGAACTTCCTGATGATGAAATTACTTGCCTGGCTTACGATCAAAATAAATTGTTTATCGGAACTGAACGTTCTGGTGTTATAATTGCAGATGATACATTGCAGAAAAAATCAACAGAAATAGCCGAAGAAATAATAGCAGTAAAAACCACAACCGAAATTGTTGATAAAAAACCTGAAGTAAAAAAACCCGAAACCAAAGCTGTTGCATCTGCTTCATATTCTAAAACACCAAAAAATAAAATTGTCCTGGTTTTTGATGCCGCCGATGTTAATAACAATAAAAGAAGACTTGACCTGTATAAACGGTCGTTCAAATTATTATTGAAAAACAGAGAAAAAATAAATGACACTTATGGTGTTTCCATACTCATTTATTCAAGCAATTTTGACGTAAATCCAAGGAAAGTGCAATTCGCACAAAAACAATTAGATGCACTGCATGCCAAAGATGTAATTTATCTTGAAGGCGAAACAACCTTTACCGAAGCTATTAAAAAAGCATTTGATGTTGTAAAAGCGGATTACGATCCTGAGGGTAACAATCATGTAATAGCAGCCACATATAAATTTATACGAGATGATGAGACTGCAAAAGTGGTGATAAAGGAAAACATTGATGAATATTATATAGTATTTTCATTGCTGGCTTTTGAGACGGACTCATGGAAAATGAAACAAAAAATGCGTAACATGATCCCGAAAGGTAATGGGCATTATTATTCAATCAATCCTGTCGGTATGAAGGATAACTGGTCGGTTACCGGACAATTTGGTTTTTCGGTCTTCAGAGGCGATATTGACGTTTCCGGTGTTATTTCTTTCCCGGGTGAGTTCGGAATAGCTTTCAATAAAAAGGTATTATCCACCGGGATACTGACCGGGGGTATAAAAGGTCAATTCAATTTCGGCGATTTACAAGGAAAGAAAACTAATTACTCTTTTGAAAATAAATATAAAGAAGGTTGTTTAAACTTCCAGGTTATTCTGAATAAATGGTTCAATAGTAATTTCAGGTTTGAAAAATTTAGACCTTATGCATTTGCCGGAATAGGTTTTATTAACTACCGTGTGTTGTTGCGCGACGGTGAAGGAAATGTTATTAATGGGTATGGTTATAAAATTACAGCAGGCGATACTTATGCTAATGGCGTAAATCCTGAAAAAGATAAACCTGTTACTGACATTATCTTTCCGGTGGGATTAGGTATAAATTATAAACTCAACGATATGTTTAACATTGAATTAGAAGCTTCCTCCAGGTTTATTAACAGTGATAAGCTCGACGGAAAAGTGCGTTATAAAAACGATAAGTATTGGTTTGTCTCGTTGGGCTTAACCTATAAATTCAACAATAAAAAATTCCTTTCGGATATACTCAATAAATAAAGTTCAAAATAACCCAAATCATTTTGCGTTTATCTTTTTATGCAAATTAAAACCCCTTTAAGTAATTTCTTTGTAATTATTAGCTTGTTGTTTTCCTCTTTTCAATTATTCTCGCAAAAGGAATATATTGTAAATCCTTATATTGATTTTAATGTAAGCAAATCCGACGGGTATTATATTATAGATTATACTTTCAAAGATCAGTTCGAAAATCTGCAACATTTCACATTATCTTATCCTGTTGAATTAACTGATCAGATGCTTGACAGGTTCGGTATTCCCGTCAGGATGTTTGATAAGTATCTCGACACGGAGGAGAACAGGTTACAACGTCAGAAAATATTAAAGCAAGGTTTGTTTAAGCTTACTGATAATACCATCGAAGTTGATAAAAGCGCTGTAATCGATTATTATTCGGAAAAATTTTGCGAGCCAATAGCAGGGCTTATTGTGGATGCGCTTGCAGAATACGGAAAAGATACCCGACGCAGCAGGATTGAAATGGCGATGCGTTTCGTGCAGGACATTCCGTACGGAGCTCCTCAATTTTCTGATAAAGAACGACATCTTGGTGGTGTCAGCCCTCCGCCCAAAGTGCTTATCGATATGTACGGCGATTGCGATTCGAAAGCTCTTTTATTTGCCGGCATTATGATTTACCTTATCGACAGTGAGGATATTATTTTTCTGAACCAAACAAAACATGTATTAACAGCTATTAAAGGTGAGCCGGAAAAAGGGCATACTTATGTCAGGCATAAAGGCATAAAATACCTGATAGCCGAAACAGCCGGGCCCGGTAAAAGGATGTTAGGAGAAAAAGGAAAGTATTATAGTAGCATTTTCAAAATTGAACCGTTAAATATATCATTAGTTGATATTATTCCATACGGTGATAATTCCAATGCTCATTTTACTAAACAATATTTTTCAGAAAAAGTTGATCTTAATTCTATACTTATTAAAAATGTTTCGAAGCGGAGCCTTCGTTTCCAGTTGAGTACTGATAATAAAAACTGGAAAAACTTCAATCTCAATCCAAATTATTATGGTGAATATACTTTTGATAGAAACTCTTTAATTTTCCTGAGGATGCGCGGGAAAAATATGAAATACCAGGTTTATAAGGTTGAAACAGGTAAATCATACAGGTTCAACTGGAATTCTAAATGGCACAGGTGGGAAACGGAATAATTAAACCTAAACCTCACAGGTTTGCTAAACCTGTGAGGTTTGGCAAATCGATTGGCGATTATATAGCCCACACGGCTCTTTTGGATTTGAGCGTCGGCATAGTGCGTTGGTTAATCCGAAAAAGTCCGGAGATTGGGAAAAACACAGCAAGTCGAAGATGGATTTGCGGGAAAGAGACTTGCTTTGTTGAAAAGTTTTCGCTGATTTTTTTTGGATGAGGTAAGTTTCATTTTTTCGACAAGCCAAGTCCCTGCCACACGGGCTTACCTCGACTTGGCGTGTCTAATGTGCCATAGCTCTTTCGGATTTGAGCGTCGGCATAGTGCGTTGGTTAATCCGAAAAAGCCCGATTACCCATTTAGCCATATAACCACGCTATAAAACCATCTCCTTCGCCTTTTCAAATGCCTTCACCAACCCATCCGGATTTTTTCCGCCGGCAGTTGCGAAATGCGGTTGCCCTCCGCCACCTCCGTTTATCTCTTTAGATATTTCACGGATAATATTACCGGCATGAAATTCTTTTTCTTTTACGAGATTTTCTGAAATCATTAAAACAAGTTGTGCTTTTCCTTCTTTTTCAGCGCCAAGAACAAGGAACAAATTTTCGACTTCTTTTTTTAATTTAAAGGCAAGGTCCCTCATGGTATTGGCACCCAGATCAACTTTTTGAGCAACGAAGCTGATGCCGTTAATAATTTCGATGTTTTTTAGCAGTCCGTTTTTTATATGCTTAGCTTTCTCAATATTAAGACCGGCTATCTGTTTTTGTAACAGGTTGTTTTGCTCAATAAGATTTTTCACTCCTTTAACAACATCCTTCTGGTTCTTGAAAATAGCTTTCAGTTCATCAACTATTTTTATTTGTTCATCAACGTATTCTTCAGCTTTTGCAGCAGTAATAGCTTCAATTCTTCTGATTCCGGCTGCTATAGCGCCTTCCGATATGATTTTGAAAAGACCAATCTGACCCGTTGCCGGCACATGTGTGCCTCCGCACAACTCAACCGAATAATTTTTGTCATAAATAATAACCCTTACATGTTCATCATATTTTTCTCCGAATAATGCAATCGCTCCCATTTCAAGGGCTTTTTCCATCTGCATATCCCTTTTCTCAGTTAATGGAATATTCTCCCGTATCTTTTCATTAACGATGGTTTCAATTTCTGAAATTTCTTCATCTGTCAGTTTTGAATAATGCGCAAAGTCGAATCGCAGATGATTTTCATCTACAAATGAGCCTTTTTGTTCCACATGTTCGCCCAATACTTTTCGCATAGCTGCATGCATCAGATGAGTAGCGCTGTGATTGTTGGCTGTTAATTTCCTTTTTTGAGCATTAACAACCGCTTTGAATTTCCCGTTTAAATTGCCGGGTAATTTTTTCGTAATGTGAACTGTTTGGTCATGTTCCTTTTGTGTATCTTCAATAAATATCTTTCCATCTCCGTTTTCAAGGTAACCTCTGTCGCCAACCTGCCCTCCTGATTCGGCATAGAATGGTGTTTTATTCAGAACGATTTGGTAAAATTTTTTTTTCTTTTCTTTTATTTTGCGATAGCGGACTATTTCAACCTCAGCTTCAAGATTTTCATATCCTACAAAAGTAGTTTTATCGAAACCTTTCTTTAATATTACCCAGTCTTCGGTATCTTTCACTGCTGCCTGGCGCGAACGGCTCTTTTGCGCTTCCAGCCCTTTATTAAACCCATCCATATCAACCTCCCATCCTTTTTCTTTTGCCATTAATTGAGTAAGGTCAATGGGAAAACCATAAGTATCGAATAGCTCAAATGCAAAATTTCCGTCTATGATTTTTTTACCCGGATTTGACGAGATGTATTGCTCAAATTTTTTAATACCAAGCGACAAAGTACGAAGGAAAGCAAGCTCTTCTTCGGTAACAACTTTTCGTATCAGATCCTGTTGCGATTTGATTTCAGGAAAAACGTCCCCCATTTTTTCCACTAACACAGGCACCAGATCATTTATAAACGGCTCCTGCATATCAAGGAATGTATATCCGTAACGGACAGCTCTGCGGAGTATCCTTCTGATTACATAACCGGCTTTTATATTGGAAGGTAACTGTCCGTCGGCAATGGCAAAAACCACAGCCCGCAAATGGTCGGCTACCACCCTCATGGCAACATCCGTTGTTTCATTCTCACCATACTTTTTTCCTGTAATATTGCCGATTTCCGCAATGATACCCTGAAAAATATCGGTATCGTAATTCGATTTCTTACCTTGAATAACCATTGTAAGCCGTTCGAATCCCATCCCTGTATCAACATGTTTAGCGGGAAGTTGTTCGAGGGTTCCATCCGACTTACGGTTAAATTCGATAAAAACAAGATTCCATATTTCTATAACTTCAGGGTGGTCTTTATTTATCAATTCTCTTCCTTTTATTTTCTTTTTTTCCGAATTTTTCCTGATATCAATATGGATTTCGGAACACGGACCACACGGTCCTGTTTCTCCCATCTCCCAGAAATTATCTTTTCTTGTTCCGAAAAGGATATTTTCTTCAGGCACAATTTTTTTCCAATAATTGTACGCTTCAAGGTCTTTTGGCAGTCCATCCTGTTCGTCTCCTTCAAAAACGGTTACATACAGATTTTCTTTATTTATTTTGAAAACAGCGGTAAAAAGTTCCCATGCCCATTCAATAGCCTCCTTTTTAAAGTAATCTCCAAACGACCAGTTTCCAAGCATTTCAAACATTGTATGATGGTAAGTATCGTGTCCGACTTCCTCCAGGTCGTTATGTTTACCCGAAACGCGGAGGCATTTCTGCGTATTGGCAACACGAGGAGAAACCGGCTTTGAATTCCCGAGAAAAATATCCTTAAACCGGTTCATACCCGCATTGGTGAACATTAGTGTAGGGTCATTTTTTACAACCATTGGCGCCGAAGGAACTATCTTATGTTGTTTTGATTTAAAAAAATCAATAAATGTTTGCCTGACCAGTTTGGAATCCATATTATTAACATTTATTAGTTAATTACTCGGTTCTTTTAAGATTGCTAAATTAATTTATTTACTTATTTTTGCAGCCGTAAAAATTATTTTTTTGAAACTTCCTGATGGTTTTACCATATAAATAGTATATGCCAAAGGTTAAGTACAAGTTAAATAAAAAGTCGCTTCAGTATGAAGAGGTAAAAGTAACGCTGAAAGCAAAGTTACTGAAAGTCCTTTCTGTGGTAGCAACAGGAATGGTGTTTGCAGCAGTTGTTATCTTTCTTGCTTATACATTCCTCGACTCACCTAAAGAAAAAATGCAGAAGCGTGAACTTGAGCAATATAAATTACAAACCCGTAATTTCATCGAGAGACTTGATCAGATAGAGACTGTACTCGCTGATATGGCTGACAGGGATGATAACATTTACCGTGTGGTTTTTGAAACCGAACCTGTGCCAGGCGCAATCAGGAAAGCAGGTTTTGGCGGTACCGACAGGTATTCAAAGCTAAAAGGTTATAAAAATTCAGACATCATCATTGAGGCTGCCAAAAAGCTGGATAAGATAGTTAGCCAGCTTGTTGTACAATCCAAATCGTTTGACGAAGTTTACGAAATGGCTAAGAACAAAGAGGAAATGCTGGCATGTATTCCTGCCATCCAGCCTGTAAGCAATAAAAATCTGAAACGACTTTCCTCTTATTACGGTTACAGAACCGATCCTATTTACAAGGTGAGGAAATTTCATCCGGGAATTGATTTTTCAGCGCCAACGGGAACTGAGATTTATGCAACAGGTAATGGGGTTGTGAAGGATGTTCGTCGTTCAAGAAGAGGTTACGGTAACCGGCTGGTGATCGATCATGGTTATGGCTATGAAACTATGTATGCCCATATTCATGAATTTAAGGTGAAGAAAGGCCAGAAAGTAAAAAGAGGACAGTTAATTGCTACTATCGGAAACACCGGAAAATCAACCGCACCACATCTTCATTATGAAGTTAGAAAAAATAATAAAAGGGTGAATCCTATTTATTATTTCTTTAATGATCTTACACCGGAAGAATACGAAACTGTTCTGGAACTTTCTACTCGTCCTACACAATCACTGGACTAATGCCTATCTATAATCCAATATCAAGCATCAAAAATCAAAAAAATAAATACCATAACTGAAGCTGTCTCAAAACAGGGGGGTTAAATAAGGCTATGTCTCTATCAAATTCAAAACCCGGTAAGCTTTTTTATTCAATTGGCGAAGTTGCCCGGATGTTTAATGTAAACACCTCTCTTATCCGTTTCTGGGAAAAGGAATTTGATATTATTAAACCTAAAAAAAACAAAAAGGGCAACCGCTTGTTTTCCCAGGAAGATGTGGATAATTTTTTTATCATTTATCACCTTGTGAAAGAAAGAGGTTATACACTTCAGGGCGCTAAAGAAAAACTCAGGCAAAACAAAGATGAAACATTAAAAGATATTGAAATTGTGAAAACTCTAAAGAAACTGAAACAATTTCTCTTGGATATTGATCAAGACTTTTAGGTTCTTGTACAACATTTTTAGATTTTGTTTTAAAACCTGAAACCCGAAACCTGACCCCGAATACCGATAACTATCGGTATCGGGGGAAACTTCAATTTTTATACTCCACTTCTTTCACGAGTTTTCCATTCTCGTAAATTTCTTTTCTAACCACCTGGCTGTTTTCATCTAAGTAAAGCCATTCTCCTATCCTGTACGATTGCTCATATTGCCCTGCGATATTCAGTTTCCCGCTTGGGTAAAAATATTTGATTTCTCCCTGCTTTTCATTATTAGTATAAGCTCCCTCCAGCTTTAATGTTCCATCAGGGAAGTATTGCTTCCAGTGTCCTTCCTTTTTATCTTGCTTCCAGCTTGTCTCTTCTGCAACCTGCCCGTCTTCATAATATATCTTCCAAACTCCACCTTTCATATTATTTTTGTAAAATTCCTCTTTTAACAGTATTTCCGAATTATTGAAATATTTCCACAGGCTATCTTTATCTTCTCCGTAATAAAAACCCTCCGTCATTTTTTTGCCATTGTGGTGAAATGTTGTTGTTTGCATATATTTACCTTCGTTATAAAAAAATGATTTTGCTCTAACAACACCATCCGGATAATAATATATGAAATCCCCTGTTGGAATATCGTTCTTAAAAAATCCCTCGTATTTAAGCATACCGCTTTCATTATATTTCTTCCAAAATCCCTGCTTTTTCCCTTCATCATCAGTCTGATTCACGGTATCGCTATGTACCTGGCTGAATATAACTGTCGAAAAAAATATTAAAAAAACTATTGTTAATAAATATCTGTTCATTGCATTAAACGATTTATCATTGTTCAACAAAACGTAAAACTAAACATTTTATTTATCAGGGAAGATTTTTTGAATAATTTTGTGCTTTATTAGTTTGATGTTTGATATTCTGAGTTTATAGATTCTTGACAGTTATTAAGATCTAACAAATAACAATTAAAATTCACAATGAATTCATATTCTTCAAAATTGGTTGAAACTGCTGTTAACGAGTTTTCGCGTTTACCGGGAATCGGCAGGAAAACAGCATTGCGTTTGGCGTTACACTTGTTAAAGCAGGAAACTCCTGTAGCCGAAGCCCTTGGAAATGCCATTATTAGTATGAGGAAAAACATTATGTTCTGTAAGGAATGTTTTAATATTTCCGATTCGGAGATTTGTGAAATTTGTGCCAATCCCAAACGCGACAAGGAGACGGTTTGTGTGGTAGAGGATATCAGGGATGTAATGTCTATTGAAAATACAGGGCAATATAATGGTGTTTACCATATCCTTGGAGGTATCATTTCTCCGATGGATGGTATCGGACCGAATGACCTTAACATTGATTCGCTGGTTAACAGGGTTTCGGCAAGCGAGATAAAAGAGGTGATAATGGCGCTGTCAACAACTATCGAGGGAGATACGACAATTTTTTATATTTTTAAAAAGCTCAAAGACCTGAATGTAAAGGTAACAACGATTGCGAGGGGAATTGCCATAGGCGACGAATTGGAATATGCTGATGAAATTACTTTAGGGCGCTCTATTCTGAACAGGACGCCGTATGAGAGTACTTTGGAAAGTTGAAAATTTAATGAGTGCAGTCTAAAAAGACCTGACAGGTTTAACTTACCTATATGATTAAAATGTATCGATCTAACAAGCAGTCAATTAAAAAAACCTGTCAGGTCTGAACATTAGTCATTAGTCATTTCATCTCATTCTCCAAATAATTTTCATCTTCATCAAAAAGTCCAAGTTGGTTCTCGGTTACATAATACTCGTCAGGCACTTGTTTGTCGAATCCGTTAATATACCTGCTGATTAATTTTTTAATAAGTTTAGTAGGTGTAGTTTTGCGGGCTTTGCAATAATTTTCGAAAGATTTTTTTTGTTTTGCTGAGAGCTTAAAGGTGATCTTTTTGTATCGGATTTTTTTTCTGCGTTTTTTTCTTCTGGTTACCGGCATAACAAGGGTTTTTATATTTTGCTGTAAAAATATATAAATCCTGATAAGCAAAGATCATATAAAATAAAAAATATTAAATTGAAAGGATTTCAAATATACATTTTTATCCTGGCTCTTGACTCTTTCCCGAAACTTCGGGATTGGTTCTAAGCTCTAATAATTTCTTTAATATCCTCAATCAATTTATTTGCCAGGTGTTCTGCTTTTGTTTCAGAATCACTTTCGGAATATATCCTTACTATTGGCTCTGTATTTGATTTTCGCAGGTGTACCCATTCCTTATCGAATTCTATTTTAACTCCGTCTGTCTTATTTGTTTTATGATTTTTATATTTCTCAATAATTCCTGATAAAATACCATCAACATCTATTTCGGAGGATAATTCGATTTTATTTTTGGAAATAAAATATTTCGGATAAGTTGCTCTCAGAGCAGAACATTTTTTACCCGACTTTGCAAGATATGTGAGGAAAAGGGCGATGCCAACAAGAGCATCCCTGCCGTAATGCAATTCAGGATAAATAACGCCGCCGTTTCCTTCGCCGCCAATTACAGCATATGTTTCCTTCATCTTCTCAACCACATTCACCTCTCCGACAGACGATGCAGAATATGCACCTCCGTATTTTTCTGTAATATCGCGCAATGCTCTGGTGGAGGAAAGATTGGATACAGTGTTACCTTTTTTATTCTGAAGGATGTAATCTGCAACAGTTACTAAAGTGTATTCCTCTCCAAACATTTCACCCTCATCAGTTATAATAGCCAGCCTGTCAACATCAGGATCAACTACAAAACCAACATCCGCATTGTTCTTTTTAACTGTCTCAGAAATTTCGCCTAAATTCTCCGGCAAGGGTTCGGGATTATGCGGAAATTTGCCTGTAGGTTCGCAATACAACTCATCAATTTTGTTTACTCCCAATGCTTTAAGTAATTTCGGAATTGCAATTCCGCCGGTCGAATTTACACAATCGATGGCAACCCTGAAACCGGCTTTTTTAATTACATCAACATCCACAAGAGAAAGATCAATAATTTTCCTGATGTGTTTATCTATAAAAGAATCGTCCTTCCGGTAAATTCCCAGATTATTAACTCCGGCATATTCAAACTCTTCTTTTTCGGCAATTGCAAGCAATTCGGCGCCATCTTTTGCAGAAATGAATTCCCCTTTACCATTCAGTAATTTCAAAGCATTCCATTTCTCCGGATTATGACTTGCCGTTAAAATAATACCTCCGTCGGCTTCTGCATCTATCACTGCCATTTCAATTGTAGGTGTTGTTGACAAGCCCCCGTCAATCACATCAACACCCATTCCAAGTAATGTACCAACAACGAGATGATTGACCATTTCGCCGGAAACCCTGGCATCACGACCTACAATAAATTTGATTTTTTTAGCATCTGTATTATTTTTAATGAAAGTAGCAAATGCTGAAGTGAACTTAACAACATCCGGCGGGCTTAAACCTTCGCCGGGCTTCCCGCCGATTGTTCCCCTGATCCCTGAAATTGATTTTATAAGTGTCATAATTTTAGGTTTAAAATTCGGACGGCAAAATTATAATTTTTGTAATGATTTATAACATTTACTTTTATTAGTTTTGTAAAATATTTTAATAATTATTGGTTGAATGGAGTATTTTGATGAACACGAAGAAGAACAGGTTAATACTTTGGTCTTAAGATTTGACCAAATGTTACAGCAGGGAGACCATTATTTTTTTGATGTTGATGAGTTCGAATTGATTATCGATCATTATTTATGGAACAATCAGCTTGATAAATCCAACATCGCTATAAAATATGCCTTAGACCAGCATCCCCGTAGTGTATCATTTATGCTAAGAAAAGCGCAGTTTCTGGTTTCTTCGAATAACGTCAACAAGGCGCTCGATTTACTTTCGGAAGTTGAAAGTATGGAACCCGAAAATCCTGAAATATTCATGACTAAGGCAGGTATTTACAGTCAGTTAAAGCGTTATGAGAAAGCTATAGAAGAATATAATAAAGCCATTAAAGAAGCCGTAGATATTGAAGAAGTCTATACTAATATTGCATTTGAATACGAAAACCTCGGTAAATACGACAAAGCAATTGAATACCTTAAAAAAGTGCTGGATATTAATCCTGAGAGCGAAGCAGTTATTTACGAACTTTCTTTTTGTTTTGAAATATCGAACCATTCACAGGAAAGTATAGATTTTTTTACCCGATTTTTAGATACAAATCCTTATTCGAAAGCTGCATGGTTCAATCTCGGTATTGCATATAATAACAGTGAATCTTATGAAAAAGCAATTAATGCTTATGATTATACTCTGGCAATCGATGAATCATTTGCCTCAGCATATTTTAACAAGGCAAACTCTTATGCCAACTTAGGGTTATATGAAAAAGCTATCGAATTTTATAGCGAAACCTTTAATTACGAAGAGCAGGAGGCAATGACTTACTATTATATAGGTGAATGCTATGAAAAACTTACAAATTATGACAAAGCACTTAAACAGTACCGAAGAGCTATAGAATTAGAACCGCTTCTTGCCGATGCATGGTTGGGAGTAGGTTTAATTTATGAAGAGCTGGATAAACTGAATATTGCAATTAATCATATAAAAAGAGCCATTGATATTGAGCCGGCCAATTCGGAATTTTGGTATATACTGGGTGATGTGCAATATAAAGCTGATTCCATGGAAGATGCTTTAGAATCATATAAAAAAGTTGCCGAACTCGATCCGCAAAATCCGGAGATATGGCTCGACTATTCACATATTTATGCTTACGACTTTGATTTTGACCGTGCCCTTGAATGTATTGATGCAGGAATTGACAAACAGCCCGATAATGCTGAGTTTTTGTACAGAAAATTTATCTATCTGCTAAAATATCAGCAACACAAGGAGGCATATCGCATACTTGAACAGGCTTTGTTTATGGATTATGACAGGCATAAATTCATATTTGAATATGATCCTCAATTGCAAAATGACATAAATATCCTGCGGATTATTGAAATGTACGGGAAGGATTAAATTTTTTAAAATCAAAAAGACATGTTGAACTATAATTTACCCTGGCTCCCCGAAAGACCGGCAAAACCAAGGAAAACAGGAATTGCAATGGTGATGGATAAAGGTCTTAGTATAAGAGAAGCTGAGAACCTGGTTTCCGTTGCCGGACACCTGATCGATTTTCTCAAGTTGGGTTTCGGAACTTCGATGATTACCAATAACCTGAAAGAAAAGATTAAAATATACAGGGATGGTGGTATTAATGTTTATTTTGGAGGAACCCTCTTCGAAGCCTTTTTAATCCGCAATTTATTTGATGATTACAGGAAATACTTAGAAAAGTTTGGCGTGAATGCCGTAGAAATTTCGGATGGTTCAATGGAAATGGACAATCAGGATAAATGTGATTATATCAATAAACTTTCGCAGGATTATATTGTTTTATCGGAAGTAGGTTCAAAAGATGCAGGTGTTGAAATTTCAAACGAGGAATGGATATTACAGATGGATTCCGAAATTAAAGCCGGCTCATTCAAAGTTATTGCCGAAGCACGCGAAAGCGGAACGGTAGGTATATATAAAGCAGACGGAAAAGCAAATATATCACTTATTAACGATATTTCGGCAAAAGTACCATTGGATAGTATAATTTGGGAAGCCCCGATAAAATCGCAACAAGTATGGTTCATAAAACATTTTGGAGCTAATGTTAACTTAGGCAATATTGCCCCTGCTGAAATAATCCCATTAGAAACATTACGTTTGGGATTAAGGGGAGATACTTTTATGCAGTTCCTTCCGGATGATTTAAAACAAAGTTAATTCTAAGCTTAATAACCTCTGATGATAAATTACATTTTTTTAGTCCTGAAAGGCATCGTAATGGGTGCTGCAAATGTTATTCCCGGAGTATCGGGAGGAACTATGGCTCTTATAACAGGGATTTTCGAACGATTAATTAATGCGATTAAATCTTTTAATATAAAGGCAGTAAAACTTTTATTTACACTAAAAATAAAAGAATTTGCCAAACACACCGACCTGTATTTCCTTATTTCTGTTTTTGCGGGTATTGCCATTGCTATTGTTACCATAGCGAAGTTGTTCGATTATCTGTTTACCAATTATCCGGTTTATATCTGGGCATACTTCTTCGGTCTGGTGCTGGCTTCGGTGTATTTTGTAGGGAAAAGGATAAATAAGTGGACCATTGGTGTAATAATCATATTTATTGCAGGTACGGCTGTTGCCATAATAATTTCGATTCTCAATCCCGCAACAGAAAACAGCAGTATTTTATACCTTTTACTTTGCGGAGTGGTTGCAATTTGCAGCATGATACTTCCCGGATTGTCAGGATCATTTGTGTTAATATTAATGGGCAACTATCAGTTAGTTATGATTGATGCCGTTAATAACAGGGACATGGAAATCCTTATACCGGTTGTAATTGGGGCAGCCGGAGGACTTCTTGCTTTTTCATATATCCTTTCGTGGGTTTTTAAAAAATACAGGGATCAGACCATTTCGTTACTTACAGGATTTATTCTGGGTTCGCTCAGCATTCTATGGCCCTGGCAAAAAATTTTCTACTTGAAAGATGCTGCCGAAGAGATAATTTTGAAAAAAGGAAAACCCGTTGTGGAGCATTATGAAAAGTTTATTCCCGGTAGCTTTAGCACGGAAGTATTAATAGCGATTATTATAGCTATTGCAGGGATTATCAGTATTTGGGCAATTGAAAAAGCTGCAGAGAAAAATAGTTAGCTGTTATCTGTTAATTGTTATTTGTTGTTAAAAAATATATCTTATTAATAAAATTATTTATTCAATCCCAAAGGTTCGGGATTAATAATTCAATAATTCAACAATTAATATGAACCTATACGGCCTGATCGGTTATCCTTTGTCACATTCCTTTTCTAAAGAATATTTTATTAACAAGTTTAAAAAAGAGAATATCACTGATGTAAAGTTCAAACTTTTTGAGATCGATAACTTAAATAATTTTCGAAATATAATTGCTGAAAATCCTGACTTGACAGGATTGAGTGTTACAATTCCTTATAAACAACTAATCAGGAATTATCTTACTGATATTGATGATACAGCCCGTGAAATTGGCGCTGTTAATTGCATCAGGATTACAAGAGATGGTAAAAAGCCCATCCTCACCGGCTTTAACACTGATGTATTTGGGTTTGAAAAATCACTTGCGCCTCTTTTAAAGCCTTATCACCGTAAAGCCCTGATTCTTGGTACAGGAGGAGCCTCCAAAGCAGTGGCGTTTGTTTTAGATAAGCTGGGAATTGGATATGTTTTCATATCGAGAAATCCGTATGTGTGCAACCACATCAGGTATCAGATGTTAAACAAAGATATTCTGGTTAATCACCTGATTATTATCAATACCTCGCCGGTTGGTATGTATCCCGACATTAAGAGTTATCCTGATATTCCTTATAAACATATTACTGAAAAGCACTTATTGTTTGACCTGATATACAACCCGGAGGAAACCTTGTTTTTGAAAAAAGGAAAAGAGAGAGGAGCGACTATTAAAAACGGGCTTGAAATGTTGTATTTACAGGCAGAAAAGTCGTGGGAAATTTGGAACAAAACCTAACCTAACGGATTGCCTTGAGCCTGTTAGGTCTATTACTACGGGCTTACTTCGACTTGGCGTGTCTAATGATGGCAAAACACAGCAAGTCGGGGCTGGACATGAGGGGGATGACTTGCTTTGTTGAAAATAGTATTAATTTAGATCGATTTTTTTCTTTACCATGAAATATAAAAAAACCATAAACAAAACTGAGGTTCTTGATTTTAACGAGTTTTATCATGTTTATAATAAAGCGATAGGGAATGAACTTCTGTATAAAACCGAAAATGATTATTTTTTCTTTTTAAAAAAGTTAGAAAGATTTTTACTTCCCGTAGTTGAAATTTATACTTATTGCCTGCTCCCAAATCATTTTCATTTATTGATCAGAACAAAAGATGAACAAGAAATTATTCAAACTCAAAAAATAATTGAAAAAGAAAATGCTGAAGAGGTATTTCATCTCGCTTTTAAAAATCTCTTCATCAGTTATTCAAAATCCTTTAATAAGAATTATAAAAGGATAGGAAGGTTATTCCTTCAACCTTACAAAAGGATTTTAGTTGAGGAAGAAGAATATATTTTGACATTGGTCAATTATATTCACAGAAATCCAATTCATCACGGATATATCGATGATTACAGCAAATGGGAATATTCTTCATACAATTCCTGCCTGTCAAATAAACCGACAAAAATAAACAGGGAGGCAGTCCTTTCATTTTTTTATAGCAAGCAAGATTTTATAAAATTTCATGAGGAAAATAAACCTAAACCGGGAATGGAGGGGTATTATCTGGAGTAGTTTTTTTTTGACAGGGTAACTTTTTCGACAAGCCAAGTCCCTGCCGCACGGGCTTACTTCGACTTGGCGTGTCTAATGATGGCAAAACACAGCAAGTCGAGGATGGACATGAAGGGGGTGACTTGCTTTGTTGAAAATTTTTAATTCAAGCTTTTTGGCAAACCATTTCGACAAGCCAAGTCCCTGCCGCACAGGCTTACCTCGACTTGGCGTGTCTGGTAAAAGACGTATTGAAAGAAGACTCTCTATGCAAAAAATTCGACCGGTACAGAAAGCTCAGAAATGGAATAAACTATTACGGTGAAGAAATAGATGTGGAAACAGTGAAAGAAGCAAAAGAAGAAATACCTGAAATGATAAAAAAGCTAGAAAAACATCTCAAAGAGTGAAAACCAATCAATGAAGGAACTATTTATTGATGTAATTGAACTCAACATTACCTGTTGAAGAAGACTCTTCGAAAATACCTAACTGTTTCTTCTTATCATCAATAACATTCTTACCAGACTTATCTGAGTTGTCATACAGTAAAGTACCAGGATCCACATTGTAACCAAGCTTTAAACAAGCTTTACCAAAGTCACTGATATGCCAATTAGAACCATCATAAAATGTCAAAGAGATGCCAACATCGTTCTGGTTTTGAATAGCTTGAATCATTTCAGTCCAAAGAGTAGAAGTTGATTGATCTCCAGGCCATCTTGCACTGCAAGTTGTTATTTCATAATTCGCGTTCCAGCTTGTTGAGTTTGTTCCTGGTCCTGGAAAGCTTGGATCCATCGCCATTTCCAAGTACGGCTCCGCGGGTGTTACTGTTCCTTCGATGTATGTCATTGTTAGTTTGTTGTTTGTGGCTGCTGGCATATGGTTGTATAGTAGGTCTTGGACTCTGCTAACTGTCGTGCTGTTCGGTGTCTGGTAATTTAGGTTGAACCATGCATCTGGGCTTTGCTGTCCGAATCTTATCGTTTCTCCGTCTGGTCCGGTTGCTATTGCTAATTGTACTGTATAAAGATCAAAGTCACTCATCAACTTGTATATCGTCAACGTCCGGTCTTGTTTGTCAAAGCTTACCTGACTGGTTTGGTCCGGTCCTGCTCTTTGTTCGACGTTGTTGAAGACACCTGCTTCTTGGATGAATCCGTATGCTTGCCATATGAATGTCCAGTCGATTGTTGCGGGGTTGGTTGCAAATATCTCATATGTGCCTGGGTTTATTTGTTGTGTTACGTCTCCGGTGAAGCTTGTGTAGTTGTTACTTCCTATGATGAATTCGCTTTGCCCTGTTAACAAGTCATCTGTCATCAAGTCTTTAATTATTAGTGTCAGGTCGCATCTCGCGTCTATTATCATTTTAAAGTATGCGGTGTCTGTTAGGCTGCCGTTATCAGTTACTTCGATGGCTATGTCGCTTTCGCCGCTGCCGTCTGGTTGTAAATAATTCATGTTTAGTTGTTCGTTGTTCAATACCAGGTTTATTAGTCCTTGGTTGCTTTGGCTTAGTATTGCAAAGTTGAACCCGGTGCTTTGGTTTGGGTCGTTCACGTATGCTTCTAAGTCATTAATTATTGTTATGCCTGTCCAGTCTTCTGGTTTGGTCTGGTCTGGTACTGTGAAGGTTGGTGCTACGTTTCCTTGGGCTACGTATATGTTGAATAAGCCGCTTGTCACGCTTAGTTCTCCGTCGTTTGCTTCTGTTGTTAGGTTTAGCAGGTCTCCGTAGAAGTTCTCATTCGGTTTTATAACCAATACTGTGTCTCCTATTTGGTAGTAGGTCGCATTGCTGCCTAAGCCGTTGACTAGATAGTATAAGAAATCGCTGTCGATGTCGTCAAACTTTAATGGTCTGACGTAGTTTACAACTACGCTGTCTCCTTGTGTGATATTATAATTGTCAAAGTTTCCTGTGTTGAATGGTGCGTTGTTAACCGCTTCTACTTTCAGTACTGTGTTGTCCGTGTCTTCTCCTCCGTTTCCGTCGTCTGCTTTGATGGTTATCATGCTTGTTCCGTTCCCATACTGTTGGAGATATGTTAAGAACAATAAGCTGTCTTGTAGTATTTGTGTAAGTGCGAGTGTTGGGTTGCTTTGATATGTGATTTCAAAGTTTCCTTGCTGTCCTTCTGGGTCGTTGTAGGAGTTCATTAGGTTCAATAGTTCTACAGGCACTGTTGCTCCTTCTTGGGTGTACAATGTGTCTGGTAGGTTCAGTGTGGGTGGTAGGTTTCCTTGTCCTACGTTCACCACCCCTGTTGCTTGTCCTGATAGTGCTGGTGGTGGTACTCCGTTGTCGTATACCTGGTATACAAATGTTACTTGTCCGTTGAATCCTATCGTTGGTGTGAATTTTACTTGTCCAGTTATCACTTCTACTATTCCTTCTTCTGGTGGTGGCTGTGTTATTATCGTTAGAGTGTTTGGATCTATCCCTCCGTCCGGGTCCAGATCATCGTTATCGTTTGCTAGTACGTTTATCATGATTGGTGTGTTGTAGGGCGTGCTTACTGTATCGTTTATTATATTTGGATAATCATTGACTGGTATCACTTCCACGTTGAATGGATTATTTGTCGCTGTAAATTCTTCATCATAAGCGTTTATCTCCACTTCGGTTATGGTTCCGAACCAGTTCGGTGTTGGTGTTATCATCCTTGATGTGTCTGTTTCGAATGAGGTTGCATTTACCAAGTTGAGTATCGGGTATGATAATGTTGTGTTGTCGACGTCCCAGTAGATTTCTCCCCATAGGTCTATCTCTATTGTTTCGTCTTCGTTCACGTAGTAGGCGTTGCTGAATGGGTTTATTGCGGTTGGTGGGTCGTTCACTTCTGCTATGTACCAGTTGAAAAGTGCTTGTATAGTTTCTTCGCCGTCTGTCACTTCTACTATTATACCTTCCTGCGCTCCGTTGTAGTTCTCGTCCGGGTCGAATGTAACAACGTTTCCATTTACATTGTATGTGGCGTTTTGCAGGTTTGGAAAACTGTACATCATATCATCCAGATCATAAAAGTATTCTCCGAAGTCTATTATTAGATTATCATCCTCTAAAGTGTATTGGTCAGGTATCGGAGCTGTTTGCTGCGGTGCCACATTCTGCACTTCTACATAGAAGTTTCCTTCATCGGTTAATTCAGGATCCAAAGGGTCCTGGACGTTAACAATAACCTCATAAAATCCTTTGTTCTCTCCAAAGTATTTCAGGATGGAATCGTTCTCTATCCACGCGTTCATTGTTGAGGTTGTGAATATGTTCTGCTGGTAGTTATACCAGAAATCATTCAGGTTGTATTCCAAAGTGTCTCCATGGTTGATGATTGTATCAGGCATAGGAGTTATAAGTTCAGGTCCTACGTTTCCTTGCTGCGTAAAGAGCGTGTCTCCATAGATGTCTATCATTATTTCCAGAAGTGTCGTGTTTTCCTTTGTCCATCTCATCATAGTTACTTCTTCTGATTTATATGAAAGAATGGTTCCATTGTAATCAACACTCAATCCTCCTGTGCCTGTACCACGTTTCACAAGTTTTTTGGCTTCTGCACCATTATCGGTTATGAAACTATAGAGATATACACCATCCGGTTGATCCTGTCCATTCAGATTCTGTCCACCCCAAATTAATTCATAACTTCCTTTCTTGTCGATTTTTTTCTCCAGCACAGTTCTTCCAGCGATATCATGTATCATAAACTTTCCTGACTCCTTAGCATTGACGGAAATTTTAGTTTGACCTGCAAATGGGTTTGGGTAGTTCTGTAGCAGACCTGCCATCAACGCTTCCTGCTCTTGTTCTCCAGTAACTAAGAATTGTAGATTAAAATATCCTTCATCATCCGTGTAATCAGTGTCGAAAGGGATCCCATCTTTGAATATCTCTACGAAGGCATTCTTTATGGGTTTATCACCGTCAGTATAGTATCCTTCAACCGTAACTAACTGATCCGGATCCGGCATAGGAGGATTCGATATTAACAGCGTCGCTTGTAGACCGAAGTTTCCTTTTTTGCTATCAGAATATTTTGCTGTATCAGAAAATAAAATTGCATTTTCTGGCTTTAAATTGTTTGCCAGCAAAATAAAACAAGGCTGAAATGTCCAGAATAATACAAGAAATATAAAAGGAAATATATTAAAAAAGGAATTGCTTCCGATAGTATCAATAGTAAAAAAAATTAAGCGGGGTTTGGCTTTTTTGTTATAAGATTTATGTTGCTTAGATGTTAATGCCTGGTTCGAACTTCTTCCTGCTATTGGATACATCGTAAAAATTTCAATTGGATAATGATTTATTTCTACAAAAATACATAGAGTAAAACTAAAAAACCAGAACCAACAACAAAAAAATTGTACTTTTGAAAATTATATCTTTTATTAACATATTATTAATGCGAATCAAGGGTTGCGACCGAGTAAATGAGTCAAAGTTATAAACAAATGGATGTCAATAACTTATTAAAAAAGAGCTAAATCATTAGCCTGAGAACCAATATCTTAGATGTAATATTCACAAACATTT
>JADHVR010000155.1 GCA_016783885.1 Bacteroidales bacterium | reverse complement strand
CTACTATTTTCACAGTCGGTTTTATAAATAAAATTCCGCACGGCGCGCTCTTGCTGGTTTCGGACAGTCCCATGATCCCTGAAGGCGTTAAGACCGAAATCAGCGACAAACATGTTACCGAATCTTTTGTGGAGAAACACCTGGAAATCGGCATCGACGCTCTGCTGGAACTCGCTAATCTTGGAGAATCGGTCAAGCATATGCGGTTTTGAGGAAAGTCAATTGAGTGAGAATTTTTATACAAAGCCGCGGAAAATTCCTGTTGACATGTCTAAGAAATATCTTTAATATCTGAATAACGATGAATGATTTAAGGTATATTCAAGAATTATTAGGACACAACAGCTCTAAAACTACAGAGATATACACTCATATGTTTAAAAATGCCATTGATAAGATCAGACATCCTATAGATGACTTTTTTGAATAAGGATTGTATTATGGTAAAAGAAAAATATAAACAATTGTTTATACACGCCCAATTTGGCGGTATAAGAACAGTGAATATACACAAACGTTATAAACAAATTTAAAAACAACTAAAAACAAAAGGAAGAAACATGAAAAATATAGCAATTATTGGCGCAGGTTTGATGACGAAACCCATGGTCGATTATTTTATAGATGGATTCGGCTATAAAGTCATAATGTTGAATCGTACATTAAGTAAAGCTGAAAAAATAATAGGAAACAGACCATTAGGTAAAGCTTTGGGCTGGGCAAATAACAATACAGAAACACTTGATAGAGTGATAAAAGATGCAGATATAGTTATAAGTATGGTTCCAAAACCTTTACATATAAAAGTAGCAAAATCGTGTTTGAAATATAAAAAAAACATGATCACTGCCTCTTATGAAATTCCTGAACTAATGGCTTTAAAGGAAGATGTTGAAAAGCAAGGTATATTAATACTGAATGAATTAGGTGAAGTGCCGGGTATGGATCATTTTGGCACTCAAATGTTGCTTGAAGAAATAAAAAATGATGGCGGACGAATTATAAGTTTAAATTCATATGGTAGCGGAATACCAGCATTTGAATCCAATAATAATCCGATGGGATATAAGTTCAGCTGGGATCCGAGAACTGTTTTTGTTGCTGCTCAAACGGCAGGAGCATATCTTGTTAAAGGCGAAAAAACTTATATACCAGGCGATAAGCTATTTGAAAAATTTTGGTTTGTTGATATTGATGGCCTTGGCACTTTTGAAACATACCCCAATAAAGATGTTGAAAAATACATTAAACCTTTTGGTTTAGATAATGACGTTTCTTTTTATCGAGGACTTTTAAGATATTCGGGATATTGTAATAATATGAGCTATATGGAAGCACTTGGCTTGTTTGATAGTGAAAAAGTCAATAATCTTAATGATAAGACTTTCCGCCAATTTACAGCTTCACTTATTAATGCAGGTTCATCCCTGAATATTGAGCAAAGTGTAGCAAATTATTTAAAAATAAAATCTAACTCAGATATAATTCATCGTTTAAAATGGCTGGGATTATTTGATGATATATTAATACCTCTTGACAAAGGAACTAATCTTGATGTCCTTTTAAACAGGATGTTGGAAAAAATGCAATATGCATCAGGTGAAAAAGATATGATTATTTTGCACGTTGAAATAATTGCAGAGTTTGATGGTGGTAAAAAAGAAAAAAGAATTGCTACAATGGTTGTAAAAGGAGACCCCGAAGGAGAAACAGCAATGTCAAGAGCCGTAGCTCTTCCAACAGCCATTGCAGCAAGATTAGTTGTTGATGGAGTGATAAAAGCAATCGGATTAAAAATGCCGCCAAATTTACCTGAACTTTATAAACCTGCATTAGAAGAATTGAAAAAATTTGGATTTGAGTTTTCAACCAAAAAAATCTGTTTATAACAATGTGTATAAAAAATTGCCGAGACAGTAGTATATACAAGGGTTGTAGCCCGTTTCAAATTCATCGTAATTTGACAGTGATGAGCTTCGAGGTCGGCAACATTTCATACACTGAACGTTACATGCAAGCTAAAAGAATGAAAAGAAGAATAGGATTATTAATATTAGCAAGTTTATTCCTGAGCTCATGCGGAGTATTTCTAGAAAATACAGGGCTAAAAAGCTATAAACTAAAATCGAAAATTGAGCATGAAAACATAAATGATTATCAGTACGATTTCATTTATTTGACAAAACTACTTGAGACAGGTTTTCCATTATTGGATAGTGTTTTTTCTGAAAATCGGAGAGATAGTCTAAAAACTGTAATAATTCAAGATTTATCATCCAAGGATATTAGCAATGAATATTTTTTCATTCAAACAAGCAAATACGTATCTAATGTTCACAATTCGCATACTCTTGCTTACCCTGAAAAATTAAGTTTTGAGAATAAATATCCTTTTAGACTATTTTTCAGTCTAAACAATTGGTATCTATTAGATGTAGGTAAGCAACAAGACAGTTAATTGATTGGGAAAAAAGTCCTACAAATCAATGATATTGACATTAAAGAAATCGAAAAGAAACTTCTCCGGTTCACTTTTGCAGAAAACTTAATAAATCAGCAAACCTTAATTCAGAGATTACAAATGTTTAATATACCGGAATACTTAAAAGAAATCGGTGTTATTAAGGAATTGACCGATAAACTAAGCTTGACATTTGATGATGATGAATTTATAGAAATCACCCCAACAAAAGATAAAGAACAAAATTTGTATAATAAAAAAATACCATCTTTCGAAATAACAAAGCGACAAAACAAAACCTACTTTTACAACACATATCCCGATCAAGATTTTGCGTATTTTCAATTCAATATCTGTCATGATAAAATTGACATTTTGGATGCAATTCAAACTTATGTAAAACCTTGGCTACAACCTGTCGCTAAAGCGTTTGTAAAACGACAATTCAAAAAAGAGCAACCATCATCTCTGATAGCGGATTCATATAACAAGGAGTACCCGATATTCCGGGATTTCGTGTGGGAATTAATTGACAGCTTGAATAATGCCAATATAAGCAATCTTATAATAGATGTCAGAAACAACCCGGGTGGAAATACGATTTTATGCAAGCAGTTGTTGTTTTTTCTGACAGACAAAACCGAAATTAAAGGGTTTACTGAATATGCTTATATCTCTGAAATTTACAAAGCATACTTCACAGATACTTATGAAAATCTGGAAAAAGAAAATAAGGGGGTATTAGAAAACGGCAAAATGGTTCTTATATATCAAGACAAGAATGCTCTTTCGGATATTTTGGATTCAACTTCCAAGTATCATATTGGAGTTAACAGACCTGTTTTTAAAGGTAACGTTTACTTCCTTTCTAATTATAACACGGGAAGTGCTGCAGCCTTATTGATAACATTGGCACAAGACAATAGCATAGGAACAATAATTGGAACAAGTGTAGGAAATAACCCTACTGGAGCTACTACTTGGGCACAATTTGAATTACCCAAAACAAAGACAAAAACTGTTATGGCTACTTCATACTACATAAGACCGGATACATCAAAAGGTATTGAACAAATGCCGGATTATTGGATTGAATATTCAATTCAAGACTATTTGACAGGAAAAGATCCCTATTTTGAAAAAGCAATAGAATTGATTATAAAGAACAAAGCCAGCAGGTAACAATAAATATAGGTCATTGGGCGGATAGTGCTAAATTTGAAAATGAGTACATTAAATAAAATATATAGCGGTTTGATAGGTTGGTGTTTCAAAATGCCCAACTTTTCATATTGCCAAAACGTTGTAGGCAATTGGCTAATTTATTAATAATGTAAACCTGGATTCAAGTACTAAGTGCAACAATTGGCACCTCCAAAAAATACCTGATTAGGAGTTTTAAACCCAAGACATTTTCTTGGTCGGTTATTCAGTTTTTTAATAGTTCGTATAATTTCCTCATCGGTAATGGTAGTAAAGTCTCTGTCTTTCGGAAAATATTGTCTGATAAGACCATTAGTATTTTCGTTTAATCCCCGCTCAAAAGAAGAATAAGGATGAGCAAAATAGAACTCAGCGTCTAACTTTTTCGCAAGGACTTCATGACCGGCAAACTCTTTTCCGTTATCAGAAGTCACTGTTTGGACATTGTGTTTTATTGGGAATAAAAGTTTGCTAATCGCTTTGGTTACCTGATCCGATGTTTTTTGTCCAACCTTGTAGATCAAGGAAAGACGGGATTTCCTTTCCGTTACAGAGACTATCGCTTGTTTGTGCCGTCTGCCAATAATGGTATCGGCTTCCCAGTCTCCAAGACGTTTCTTTGTCTCGACAATAGGCGGGCGTTCATCAATACTGACCTTGTTTCTAATCTCTCCCCGTCGGTCATTGGACCCATACCGCTTCTTTCTCTTTTTCCTGCACCGTAAATGACGATACAAACCTCCACCGGATTGTTTATCCACCATGATATGATGATAAATCCATTCATGGCTAACAGATATGTCCATCTCTAATTTCATCCAACCCGCAATCTGCTCAGGAGACCATTCTTCGCAAATAAGAGATTCAATCATTGCCCATGTACTTCCATCAATACGAAGGGAAACTTTATCTTTTCGGCGATTGAGAGCCATATGATGGGCCTGTTTATAATGATAACCTCGTTCACCGTGGTTGCGACGTAATTCACGACTGATAGTGGATTTGTGAACCCCGATTACTGCAGCAATTTCCGTCTGATTATGACCTGTTTTAAACAATGAATAAATTCCGTATCTTTGTTCCAGAGTAAGGTGCTGGTATGAATCCATTTGTGCATCTCATGTTTTGTAGAAAAAACAGTACAAATGATACCCCTGAGTGCCTAAATTTTCTTGGACACGATTAGAGTTAAAATAAACTCTAATCAGAAAGGAAGAGAGAATTATGACAACAGTAGGAGAAGGGATTAAAACCGAAGTTAGCCCCGGGATCAAACGTCGTTACATAAGCAGAGAATACAAAATGAAGATCCTGCAGGAATATGACAGTTGTACACGAGTTGGTGAAAAAGGAGAGCTGTTGCGACGTGAAGGTCTCTATTCGTCATCGGTCACTGCTTGG
>JADHVR010000154.1 GCA_016783885.1 Bacteroidales bacterium | reverse complement strand
TTCACCAGCTCCCGCTGGCACCGCCTCCGCCAAAGCCGCCGCCGCCAAAGCCACCAAAACCGCCTCCGCCGCCAAAACCACCTGAGCCGGAGGAGAAATTACCGTAAGAGCCACTGTGACGTCCGCCCAAGCCTCCCATCATTCCCATTGCAACCCAGAAAGGCAGGCTGCTGCCTCCTGTTGAATAATAACCTTTGCGCTTGCGGTTTATCATGGAGAAAATAATGATCATAACAATTATCGGCACAAGAAAACCAAAGGGATTTCCACCCCTGGTTCGCTTTCTGTAATCGTCTCCTGAAAAATGACCGGCAACCAACGAAATGATAACATCTGTTGCTGCATCGAGTCCGCCGAAATAATCGTTGTTTTTGAAATGCGGGATCATTTCATTTTCGATAATCCTTTTGGCGGTAATATCAGGTATGATAGGTTCCAGTCCATAACCGACATCTATATCAACTTCTCCTTTTTCAGACTGAGTTTTAGGCTTTAAAACTATAACTACTCCATTTTCATCTTTTTTTTGACCGATTCCCCACTTTTGAGCCAATCGCTGCGCATAATCCGAAATATCGTAACCATGAAGTGTATTCACAATTACAATAGCAATTTGTGTAGAGTTGGTATCGCTGAATGCCACAAGTTTTCTTTCAAGGTGGTTATTCTGGCTTTTGCTCAACAATCCGGCAAAGTCATTAACAAGCCTCGGAGGAACGGGCATATCCGGAATATCCTGGCTAAAAACCTGCCCAAAAAACAGGGCTGTTAAAATCAGGATAATATGTATTTTTTTATGAATCATTTTTATATTTTTTAATTTTCGGAGTAAGCTCAAAGTTCTTAGTTTTTAATATTTTTCCTTTTCAACATTAACACTTTTTGGCATCTTTCACTATAGTAAGCGTTTTTTTCACCACAGATTACACAAATTTTCACAGATTTTTTTAACTGTAAACCGAAGAATGAAAAATGCTCACCTTTTTTACCCATCCATACGGATTTACTTCGCTTCATACGGGCTAACTTCGTGTAGCTTTTTACCCATACGGGTTTGCTGCGCTTCACTTTTTACTTTTATCTTTATTCTCGGTTCTCACGTTTCTCCAAACGATATCTCATCGGGCAGTTCATTTACATCATCAGTCTGATACGGGAAATGCTTTTTAAGTTGTTTGCCTGCCATGGTGATTCCATCCACCAGGCCCTGTACAAACCTGTTTTCCATGAAATGATCCAGCATTTTATTCCGGTTATCATCCCAGAAATTATCGGTCACTACCTGGTTTATCCCGGCATCGCCAAGTATGGCAAACTTCTTGTTTTTTATTGCAAGATAAAACAGAACGCCATTCCTTAACTCAGTTTTTTGCATTTCAAGTTTTTCGAATAGATAGGCTGCTCTATCCATTACATCACCTTTACATGTGTTCTCAATATGCACCCTGATTTCACCCGAAGTATTTAGTTCGGCATTTTTAATAGCCTGAACGATGTCTTGTTTCTGTTCGGTTGTAAAAAAGTTTCTTGCTGATTTAGTCATTTGCTTTGCTGTTATTTATTGTTATTCGAAATTTTAGTAACTTAATGCCTGACTAAAATTCCACTTCCGGTGCTTGTTCTGCTCCTTCCTGCGCTGTGAAATATGCTTTTTTCTCAAAGCCAAATATGGATGCATAAATATTTTTCGGAAATTTTCTGATGTACGTATTATAGGTTTGCGCTGCATTGTTGAAGTTCCTGCGTTCCACAGCAATCCGGTTTTCGGTTCTTTCAAGCTGCGTCTGCAATTCCAAAAAGTTCTGATTTGCTTTCAGGTCGGGATAGCGTTCAACCACTACCATTAATCTTGCCAATGCAGAACTCAACCCATCCTGCGCTGCCTGGAATTGTTGCAAAGAAGCCGCATTCAGTTTTGAAGGGTCGATGGAAACTGATGTGGCTTTAGCTCTTGCTTCTATCACACCTTCAAGTGTTTCTTTTTCGTGTTCAGCATAACCTTTCACAGTAGCCACAAGGTTTGGGATAAGGTCTGCTCTTCGCTGGTACACATTCTCTACCTGTGCCCACTGAGATGTAACCCCTTCATCAAGGGTAACCATATTATTATAGGTCCCCTTAATTGATGAATATAGAAGTATGACGAGCAATACAATTACTACGATAATAATCCAGGATTTTTTCATTGTACAATTTTTATAATATAGAAATCTTATAAATTCAAATTTTAAACTATTTAATGAGAATTTGTTTGTAAAGTCGATATTTGATAGACTTGTTATTTATCTTTCGTAAGCTTTTTAAGAATGATTTGTCAAATACAACTTCCATTATTCAGAAAGTTCTTTCATTATGTCTTTACGAGAAACTGTTTCTCCTGTTTTTATTTTATCCATTAATAAACCTAAGGCAAAATCTTCAGCTTGTTCAGGAGGTAAAATAACAACCTGATCTCCTATTTTTTTCGATAATTCAAAAAGGAGTTTAGCATTGCTCTTTGATTTTGTTCTTATGATTAATGTTTCCATATACAATTTTTTACAAAATTAGTCAATTTTAAAACAAGAGGATATAAAATTCTTTGCTCATTTCAGTTTGCAACTGAAATGTTGGAAGACACTTGCAATTTGCAATTGCAAAATATTCTTGTATTTATTTGGATTGCAAATTCCAGTGTCTAATGTCCTTGAAGTTACAAACTTCAAGGTGCAGGAACTTCTTGGTTCTATTTAATCAACTCCAAACTCCTCTTTATAAAGTCTGTCAGGTCTTGTCCTTTCAGCAGGTTTTGCGAAAGCTTTGCAAGATCGGTTACTTGTTTTACAAGGTCGTTTTGTTTGTTTTCTTCTTTTTCATTCAAAATTTCACTAATTAGAGGATGATTTGAATTTACAACTAAGTTATATGATTCAGGCATAGTTCCCATAAAATCCATTCCTCCTCCAAGTTTCGACATATCTTTCATCCTGCGCATAAACTCAGGTTGAGTAATAATTACGGGCTGGTCTTTTTCGCTCAGGCTTTCAAAAATAATGGAATAATGATCTTTAGCTGCATATTTCTCAAACAATGGCTTGAGTTTTTCCTGCTCTTTTTCCGACAGCTTCGATGGCTGGTCTTCCTCCTTTTTAATGATTTTTTCAATAGTATCAGCGTCAACCCTTGCAAACGATGAATTTTTAAAATTTTGCTCAAGTGTATTTATAAAATGATTATCGAGGATTCCACTCATATCCAATACATCATATCCCCTTCCTTTGGCAGCTTCAATAAAAGCGTGCTGTTCATCCGGATTGGTAGTGTACAAATAAACCAGCTTTTTATCCTTGTCTTTCTGCGCTTTTTCAATATGTTTTTCGTATTCTTTAAAAGTGAAATATTTACCTTCAACATTTTTGAATAATACAAATTTTTCAGCCCTTTCGTAAAATTTAGGTTCGGATATCATCCCATATTGAATGAAAGTTTTTATATCGTCCCATTTTTTTTCAAATTCTTCACGGTTATTTTTAAAGATATCTTCCAGTTTGTCGGAAACTTTTTTCATAATATGGTTTGATATCTTTTTCACATTGGCATCGCTCTGCAGAAAACTCCTTGAAATGTTCAACGGGATATCAGGTGAATCCAATACTCCGTGCAGAAGGGTCAGAAAATCAGGCACTATACCTTCAACCGAATCGGTAACAAACACCTGGTTACTGTATAATTGTATCTTGTCTTTCTGTACTTCAATATTCTTTTTGATTTTTGGGAAATATAGAATTCCTGTAAGATTAAAAGGATAATCAACATTAAGATGAATATGAAACAAAGGCTCCTCGAAATTCAACGGATAAAGCTCCCTGTAGAAATTTTTATAATCCTCATCTGTCAGGTCTGACGGTTTCTGAGTCCATGCCGGTTTTGTATTGTTAATGATCCGGGGTTTTTCTACTTCTTTGTATTCATCATTTCCGTCTTTATCCTTTAATCCTGTTTTTTCCGATACTTTCTCGGTGCCAAACTGAATAGGTACCGGTAAAAATTTTGAATATTTTTTCAGGAGTTCAAGGATTCTGTATTCTTCAAGGAATTCAGTCGAGTCATCAGCAATATGAAGAATAATCTCTGTTCCCCTGTCTTGTTTATCGATTTCGGTAAGAGTATATTCAGGGCTTCCGTCACATTCCCATTTCACTGCCTTTGTAGGTCCGCCTTTTTTATATGTTTTAGTGATAATCTCAACCTTATCGGAAACCATGAAGGATGAATAAAATCCAAGTCCGAAGTGTCCGATCAAAGCATTTTTATCGGCTTCGGATTTTCCTTTGTATTTTTTAATAAATTCTTCGGCGCTGGAAAAAGCGATCTGGTTGATGAATTTGTCAATTTCTTCGGCAGTCATACCTATTCCCCTGTCTCTGACTTTCAACAGCTTCTTTTTCTTATCCAATTCCACATGAATGGTCAGATCGCCAAGCTCGCCTTTGAATTTATCAATCGAGGCAAGTGTTTTAAGTTTTTGGGTGGCATCAACTGCATTCGAAATCAGCTCTCTTAAAAATATCTCATGATCGGAGTATAAAAACTTTTTAATGATCGGAAAGATGTTTTCTGTCTGTACGTTAATTGTTCCCTTTTGCATATCTTTTACTTTATAAAATTTTTTAATTCAAGCGGTGGTTTACAAAGGGTATGCCATTGGAAATATTCTGACAAAATGGCTTATACTGAAATGTATGCTATGTTTCTTTGTTTCCCGAAACTTTATATCTGAGCTGTTCGGGATTCCTGCCTTGTCGGCAGGCAGGAATCCCCTGTTATAAACTTTCGGATTACACCTGCCTGCTGGCAAGGTAGGAATCCGAAAGAGCAGAGGTTTTTAATTCTAAATTCTAAATTCTTAAATCTAATTCCCCTTCGATATTTTAATAAGAGAAACCTCAACCGAACCACCCTGCGGGGTCAGGCTGAGCCAGTTGTTATCTTCGCTGAACCATTTATACTGCTTGCCAACATAAATAATAAACTCTTTGGTTTTCTGTTCGGCAGGTACTGGAAGGATGAAACCGCCGTTTTTTGAACCACCTTTACCATATCCCATTACAACTTTAAAATCTTCGTTGCCAGTATTTTTTG
>JADHVR010000072.1 GCA_016783885.1 Bacteroidales bacterium | reverse complement strand
CCAGTTTTCAGGTGCGGTTTTGATATCAGTTAAAGGAAAAATTATTTATAAAGATGCTGTTGGCTTTGCAAATATTGAAGATAGCATACCCAATACATGTGATACAAAATTCAGAATAGCTTCCTTTACAAAACCATTTACCGTTATGCTTATCCTTCAACTTGTGGAGGATGGAAAACTGAAACTTGATGGAAAACTAACGGACTATTTGCCCGAATTTCCAAAAGAAAAGGGAGAGAATATTACAATTCATCATTTATTGACAAATACTTCCGGTATCACCGGTGAATCAAGAATCCCGAATTTAATTGATATTGAAAAGGAATATTATTCGCGGGAAAAGTTATTTAATTGCATTGTAGAACAAGACATTGTTTTTAAGCCTGGCAAGGGAAGTGAATACAGCAATTTTGGATACGCTCTTTTAGGAATGATAATAGAAAGAGTTTCCGGAAAATCATACAATGAATTATTACAGGAAAAAATTTGTATCCCTGCCGGAATGAAAAATACATTAGGCGATGTAACTGCACAACATATCGATAAGCGTGCTCTTGGATATAACTTTAACTATTTCACGGGCCTGGAATTAGCGTCTTTCATTGATATGTCCTTTGCTTTTGGAGCAGGTCATCTTCTGTCAACTGTTTATGACCTTTACTTATTTGATCAGGCACTTTATTCAAATAAGTTGCTTAATGAAAAGTCTAAGGAATTGTTTTTTAATAAATATGGGTGGCATTATCAAAATTGCCCCTATGGAAAAGGATTTAAAAAAATACGCTCAAATAGTTTAGATGGAAGTGTAAATGGCTTTGGAAGCCATACGCAAAGAATTGAGAAAGACACCGTTTTTATTGTCGCTTTGCGAAATACTAAGGAATACAAAAAACAAATTGTGATAAAATGGCCAAACTATATGATGTCGCGGATACTTGCGGTTATGTATGGTGAAGAATATGATTTACCGAAAAAATCAGGGGCATTTGCAATTTTTAAAACACTTCTTGATTCAGGACCTGAGGATGCAAAAAAACTTCATAAAAAAATGATTGAGAAACAAACTGACAAATATTATCTGAATAAACGTGAGTTTTTGTTTTTTAAAGATGAACTCTATAACAAAGAGATGATTAATCAAGCACTAAATTTTGAAGAAATCTATACAAAATTATAAATAATTAAAAAATCCAATAATAACTAAAACAAAATTATTATGAAATACAAAGTGCATCGATTTGAAATCAACATGAATATGGATCAGGGCAGATTAGAACATTTCTTAAATAGCTTAAAAGGAGAAATAGTATCAATAATTCCAAACATTGCAAAAACAAACTTGTTTCAAATTTATGGGGTTACGCGTAAAATTGACTTTCTGCTAATAATTGAAAAAACTAATTAAACAAATCTATCAATATGGAAAAGTTAACGAAAAATCAAACCGGTATCAAATGTATATCCTACATTCTGGTGTTGGCCTTAACTTTAACAATCACTGCTTGCTCCGGTTTGACCGGCAATTTATTTATTGAGGAAGAGGTAACTTTCACAAACCCGACAGATGGTGCAATACTTGCCGGTACATTAACAAGGCCCTCTGAAAAAGGTGTTTTCCCTGCTGTAATCCTTATTTCTGGCAGTGGCTTACAGGATAGGGATGAGTCAGTTAATGGGCACAAACCATTTAAAGTTCTTGCTGAACATCTTACCCAAAACGGTATTGCAGTGTTGAGATTTGATGATAGGGGTGTGGGAAAATCTACAGGAAATGTTTGGAATGCTACCATCGAAGTTTTTGCAGGCGATGCTCTTGCGGGGATAAATTACCTGAAAACCTGTAAAAATGTAAATCCATACCGGATTGGGATTATCGGACACAGTCAGGGTGCAATGGAAGGAATGATGCTGGCAAGTGAGTATGATGATATTGCGTTTTTGATTATGCTTGGAGGGCCGGGCATCCCATGGGCAGAAAACCTGGTTGAAGCAAATGCAGAAAACCTGAAACGACAGGGAAAAAACAAAGAAAGTATTGATGCTGGCAGTCGATTGCTTAAAAAAATGATTCCGGTGATGCAAACCGGTAGAGATTACGAAACCACTAAAAACAAATTATTTGAGGTGATAGGCGAATGGAAACAGTCGCTTACCGGCCTCGCTAAATCAGAAATTGAGGAATTTGACAAATCCCACCCCGGATTCTGGAAAACCATGGCAAGCGATTACTCCACCCCGATTTACATGTCGGCGGTAAATTTTAATCCTTCCCAATATTTAGAAAATGTTCATTGCCCGGTTTTATCAATTATTGGCGATAAAGATGTTCAGGTTTTATCATCACTGAACAATCCCGCCCTACAATATGCTTTAGACCGGGGTGGGAATAAAAATGCAACAGTACTCGAAATGAATGATATCAATCACATGCTGCAACAATGCGAAACCGGACTTACCAACGAATATGCAGAAATTGAAGAGTCGTTTAATGAGGATGTGTTGGAATTGATCACTACCTGGATTCATGCTCAAGCAAATGTTAAGCCATCAGATGAAACACTCAATAAATACAGAAAACAAACCCATTTCACTGATCCCGGCGAGTATGCGTATTTGTTTAAAGACTTGCCCGAATCAAAGGAAGAAATCTGTAACCTTATCAAAAAACAATTGATTCATCCAATGGAAGCCGGCAAGATGCGGGACATCCTACCGGAGGGAAGGGGCCCGGAAGATGGCAATTTTCCAATTGTTTCCGATATGTTAAGGGAATTAATCCGGCGAAATCAGGGGGGGCTGACCATGGACCGTAAACCGGAGGACAGGCTTATCGTTGCCTGTTATCATCACGCCCTGTTGCTTGCCTCCATACTCAGATCACAGGGAAAATCAGTCCGGTTACGCGGAGGTTTTGCAAGATACTTTGAAGATGAAATGAAAGTAAGGTTTGGACATGTGATTTGTGAAGTATGGAATCCTGATAAAGAGCAGTGGGAATTAATTGATCCGGATCGAAATTACACCCGCCTATCCCGTAATCAGTTTGAATTTCCTGCGGAAGCATGGCACAATTTCCCCAACAATAATGTACGGGATGTCAGATACATCAGTTCAGTTGGAGAGGGTGCGCAGGCAATTCTTCATGCCTTGTTGCTTGATAATGCTTTTGTAGTATTCAACGAAAGAAATTACTGGCACACACCATCTTTCCTCTTTTCCAAAGATTTTGTTTTGGACAATCTGGAAAATGAGCAGCTTCAGGTTTTAAATCAGATTGCTGCACTTATGATTGTTCCCGAAGCCAACATCAGTAAATTACAAAAACTGTATGATGATAATTCATTTATACACACACACGCCCGGTCAATCATGAATTATTATGAGAAGATTGAAGATAAATAAAAAGGTGATAATTATATAAATCATAAAAACATAATAAAATGTATCATAGAAGAAATTTAAAAACAGATAATTCCATTACTGGTTTGTTGCCAGCACTAATTTCATTAGCTCTATTTATAATTTCAAATATTTTTTGGGGTTTTCATGTTGGTTTCAGGGTTCTGGCTGTTATGATTGCTATTTATTCATTGTTTCAGTTTCGGGCATATCACAGGGTTAGAAACCTGACTTATTTGGTTAGTGCAATATATCTTTCGACCTTCGCACTTTTTCTGATTTTTGCACCAATCACGAAATCAGGACTTGACAAGAATAATTTTACTTCACTGAATAAGTTCCTCGGTTTTATTATGCTTAGCCTTTTAGTTTGGCTTGTTTACCTGATGTTTACTCGTAAAGTTAAATGGAAGGGCAGGGAAGTTTTTGAATTGGCAGCAATGTCGGTAAAAGATGCATCGAATGGATTTACAGAGAGGCCTTATCCAACAGGAAAAATAAATTATTCAAGACGTGATTTATTTGATTTTGCATCATTCCTTCGATATAATCAAATTGCTTTACCATTTTATGAAGAAAACAAAATTGCATTTGTTCCAATTAAAATGGGTCAGGAATTCAAATTTTTATATACTAACAATTTTGACTATAAGGATAGTTCTTGGGTTTTATTTGATTATGAGGGAAATGTAACAGTTCATATTTCAAAGAAGGATTATCTGGATTATAAAGAAAATCTCTCATTTGATCAACTTTGTGAGTCGATGGGAAATTTATTTAAAGAGTTCCTTGAGCTGTTTATTAAAGGCGAAGAAGTTAGGATAATTGATAGGTTGGATTCATTGAAGATTAGCATATTTAATTAAGATAATAAAAAGAAAGGGGAAACATGAAAACAAAAATATTATTTACTGTATTAGTTTTAATTTTAATTCAGTTAACTATATCATCAGAAAACTTAATTGCACAAGATCATGTAGTACTTAACACTTTTAATGTAAATATTAGAACCGGACCCGGCACTGATCACTTTATTGTTTGCACGGCAGGTAAAAGTGAAATATTTAAGCTGGTGAATGAAAAAGGTGATTGGTTGGAAATTGAAATGTACTCAGGCGATAATCGCTTTGTACATCGCGACCTGGTTTATTTTCTTGACGAATTTATTCCCGGCCACAGAATGACTTTACCGGAATCGGAAGAAAAGTCAAAAAAAATATTTTTAGACTTGAAATGGGCAGAAACTGCTGCTAAAAAAGAAGCTGAAGAAATTATCCCTGTAAATGTTGACAAAGCAAGAAATGAAAATTTCAGGAAAGTAATGCGTGACAAAAACATTCACACCATTTTCGAAATTCATGGTTTTCAATCAGCACTTTATCCTGAGCTTATGACTTTGGCGAAAAAGAAAAAATGGTAGTTCAATTATAAAATAATAAACCGCAAAGAGCGCAAAGAAACGCAAAAAAATTTAGCGGATTTCTGCGAGCTTAGCGGTTAAAAAATACTATAATGAATTTTAAAAAAGCTGCCATATTAGGATCATATATTTCGAAGGACTATGCCGAAGACCTTTTCAGGCTTTTGGCTACCTATCGTGATATCTCTGCATCTGAGGCAGCCTCAAGATTAAATATGCATATCAAAACCGTGCAGGATTTCTTTGAGGCAATGGCTTCTTTAGATATTCTGGGAAGAGAAGAGGTTTTTGAAAAGAAAAGGCCATATTTCAGATATTCGCTGAAGAAAAGGCGGATAACTATGGATATTGATCTGGATCCGTTATTTGAAGTACAAAGCAAACCCGAAGGAAAACTATCTGTGAATATCAGGGAGAAGAAAAATGCCGGAGCACGATTTACAACAGCGAGAAATAACCAATATATCAGCAGTGTGGTGAAATGGACAGGTGAAGGAAGGGAAAGAAAGGAACGAAAAATAAACCTTACCATCCCACAGGGAAAATTCATGTATCATCTTCCATTTCCCAGTGCTGACTTTCAATCCGTTTCTGAAATCATGCAAATAGCGGAAGTGGACAAAAACAACACCTCGGAAATTCTTGATATTGTTGATGTTTTGCTTGAATACGGAGTAATTGAAAACGAATAAATTTTAAAACCAATAAATAATTTATTTACTAATTAAAAATGAGCACATTATGAAACCAAAAAAAGTTTATCAAAAACCGATCTTGACCGTTTTGGTCATTTTTGCAGCAATTCTAATTACAGGATGTGCAGTAAAGAAAAATCTTTGGGGTGATCCGAAAACAGGACTTATCCTAAAATACAGAATGGGGGACAGTCAAATCCTGAAATACCGGACTCTCTCAGAATTTACACAGTCAATGGAAGTCATGGGGCAATCATTTGAAGTAATCTCCGACGGTGGTCAGTCTTTTACCGTTAAGTTTGCAGGGATGAAAGAGGACAATTACAAATTTGGAATAACTATCGACACAATGTACATGAAGATTGTTAGTCCGCAGGGTGAAATAATTCCTGATATGAGTGATGTTATCGGAAAAAGTTTTGACATGTCGCTAACCACATTAGGTAAAGAATTTGATTTTGCCGGTGCGGAGAAAATAAAGTATAGTCTTGGCCAGTCTGGCGAACGTAGTATTGCAACAGAATTCAAGGCGGTTTTTCCTGATTTGCCCGAACGTCCGGTAAAATTAGGAGATAAATGGACTACGACAGATACTATCACTGAAAAAAGTGATAATGGTAACTTGCAAATAATAATTAACAACACAAACACATTAGAAGGATTCGAGAAAATCAAAGGAAAAGAATGTGTTAAGATTACTGCTGATTTTAAAGGAGCGCTCAATGGAAAAGGAATGGAGCAGGGAGCAGAGTTGATCACCACCGGTGAGATAACAGGCAAGGATACCTGGTATTTTGCTTATAAGGAAGGTGTTTTTGTAAAAATTGTTACGGAAGGAATCGCTAAAAATACCACCACCGTGCCTGCACAGAATATGGAGATTCCTTCGACCAGAGAATATACGATGGAAACTGAATTGATCTGGTGATAATGAGTACTATCCGTCTGACTGCCCTATGTGGTCAGATGGATATTGATAGATCCTTATGTCTTTTTCGGTCGAAAAAATAATTTATATTCTTCAACCCTTAATATCTCAGAAAATATTTCAGTCCGCTTTACAAATTTCTAATCATCCGAAAATTCTTTGAGTAATTTTCTGTAAGTGGAGAAAACCATTGCCCGCGACACAAATCCCTTGTATTTCCCGTCTTTTATTACAGGCAGATTGAAGTGCCCGGATTCACTGAATTTTTTTGCCACATCTTCCATTGATTCACCCGGGTCAACAAGAATGTCGGGCATATACATTAAATCCCTCATATAAGTCGTTTCGTACAATTCACGGTTAAAAATAATATTTCTTATGTCATTAATAAAAATAACCCCGAAAAAATTATTTTCTTCATCGATAACCGGAAATACATTTCGTTGCGATTTGGCAACAATTTTTACAAAATCACCTAAGGTATCTTCAAGATTAACCGCATTAAAATTTGTTTCAATCAATTTATCCACTTTCATAAGCGAAAGCATAGCTTTATCTTTGTGATGGGTGAGTAATTCACCGCGTTGTGCCAGCCGTTTTGCATAAATTGAATGAGGTTCAAAATATTTAATGGTAAGGTACGAAATTGTTGCTGTAATGATAAGGGGTGTTAAAAGTTCATAACCTCCGGTAATTTCGGCAATCAGGAATATTCCGGTTAAGGGAGCGTGCATTACTCCCGACATCATTCCTGCCATACCGACAAGGGCAAAATTACTTTCTGAAACTTCAACAAATGGCAGCAGGTTCAGTATTTTTGCAGCGAAAAAACCAGCCAGCCCGCCCATAAAAAGTGAAGGGGCAAAAACTCCGCCCACTCCTCCGCTTCCGGTGGTTACAGCGGTAGCCACTGCTTTAAAGACTAAAATCAGGAAAATTATAAGCAACAAAAACCAGGTTTTGTCCTTTAAAGAATAAAAAAGTCCTTCATTTATCAAATCTTCACCCCGACTATTAAGGACTTCCTGTAGTATTTCATATCCTTCACCAAAGAGGGATGGAAAAACGAAGATCAGGATACCCAATATTATTCCACCGAAAACAAGCTTTTTATAGGTATTTTTTGCCTTCCCGAACATGGATTCTATGAACATTGTCATGCGGGTAAAATAAACCGAAACCAGCCCGGTGAAAATTCCCAGAATAATAAAAGCAGGGATATGCTTGAGAAAGAAAGGGTCGATAAGTTCAAAAGAAAAGAGAACACTGCGCCCGCTCAAAAAATAAGCTATAGTAGCTCCGGAAACAGACGAGATTAACAACGGGATCATTGTTGATAGTGTAAGATCGATCATTAGCACCTCTATAGCGAAAACCACGGCAGCGATTGGTGATTTAAAAATTCCTGCTATGGCGCCGGCTGCGCCGCACCCTATAAGTACAATTAAAGTTTTATGATTCAGATGAAACAATCTTCCTAAATTAGACCCGATAGCTGAACCTGTAAGAACGATAGGCGACTCTAAACCAACCGAACCGCCAAAAGCAATTGTTAATGTACTGCCAATCATTGAGGAGTAGGTATTGTGCGGTTCAAGAATCCCGTTCTTTTTCGAAATGGCATACAATATCCGGCTTACACCATGACCAATGTCTTTTTTTATAAAATATTTTACAAATAAAACAGTGAGAAATATACCGATCAGAGGTAATGCCAGGTATAAAAAGTTCTCTTTTTCGAATTGAAAACCACGGGTGATAAAGTAGAAAGTATAATGAACAGTGTTTTTAAGGATAACCGCTGCAAAGCCGCTCAGCAATCCAATAACAAGACTGAGAATGAGAATTAACTGGTGAGGTTTAATTTTTCTTACCTGCCAGGTAATAAAATGGTTAATTATTTTTTGCAGATGCATATAATATTAAACGATTCAAAAAATTAAAAATAAATTGATCAAAAAAGGTTAATGTTCCGAAAATTCCTTCAACATCTCCCGGTATTTGGAGAAAACATTTGCCCTTGAAACAAATCCCATGTATTTTCCATCCTTTAAAACTACCAGGTTGTATTTCCCGGAATGCTGGAATTTATGAGCCACATCTTCCATGCGATCATCATAATTAACAATCGTTGTAGGCATAAACATTAAATTTCTGACCAATACTGTATCATACATATCAGGTCTGAACATGATATGCCTTACCCTGTCTAAGAAAACCAGCCCGAGAAAATTGTTTTCTTCATCAATTACAGGAAAGATATTCCTGGTTGAATCGGCAATTACTTTAACCAACTCGCCAAGCGTTGCATCCGATCGAACGATTTTAAAGTTGGTTTCGATGAGTGAATCAATTTTCATTAACGACAAAACCGCTTTGTCTTTATGATGTGTTATCAAATCAATTCTTCTCGCCAACATAATGGTATAAGCAGAATTAGGTTCAAATATCTTACCTGTTGCATAAGAAACGGTTGCAACAATCATCAGTGGCATGATTAATTCATACCCACCTGTTATTTCCGCAATTAAGAAAATAGCAGTCAGTGGTCCGCGGATAACTCCGGATATCATACCTGCCATTCCAACAAGGGCAAAGTTACTTACAGGTATTTCTCCAATTTGCAAATAATTAACCGTTAAAGCGAATGCTAATCCGAGATAAGCTCCTGTAAAAAGAGTAGGGGCAAAGATGCCTCCGATGCCTCCACTGCCAAAAGTTGCCGAAGCAGCAACAACTTTAAGTAATGCTATTACCAGTAAAAGAAGCAGTGTGACAGAAATATTACCCTTGAATTCATAAAATAAACTATGGTCGAAAATGTAATTGTAATTACCATTAAGACTGGCATTTATAGCAGCATACCCTTCACCATACAGGGCGGGAAACAGGAAAACAAGCAAACCCAACGCAGTACCACCGATTGCAAGCCTGAATACCCAGCTTTTGATCTTTTCAAACAATTTACCTGCAAAATCAATTGTGCGTATGAAATATACCGAAACAAATCCGGTAACTACTCCAAGTGCTAGGTAAAATAAAACATGGTAGAGTTTAAAATATTCATGGACTTCAACAGGGTAAAGCACATTTTGACCGAGAAAAAAATAAGATGTCAGCGCTGCAACTGTTGAAGCAATTAACAAAGGAATAAGAGACGCCATAGTAAGGTCGAGCATTATAACTTCCAATGCAAAAACGATTGCAGTAATGGGCGCCTTAAAAATAGCAGCCATAGCACCTGCACTGGCAAATCCAAGAAGGGAAACAATTTGTTTATAGTTAAGCTGAAGAACTCTACCTACATTTGAGCCTATCGCTCCACCGGTAGCTACAGCTGGTCCTTCTAATCCTACCGATCCCCCAAAACCAACGGTAAAGGCACTACTAATAATGGATGAGTATATATTATGCGGCTTCATCAAACCGTTGGATTTAGAAATTGCATATAAAACATTAGGCACTCCGTCGCCAATCCGTTGCTTTAAAATGAACTTAATAAATATCACTACCACGAGGATACCAAAGGCAGGTAATACAATATAAAGGTAATTCTCATACCCTTCGGCAAACCAACCTGTGAGTAATTGCTGAATAAAATGTACGGAATTTTTTATTAATACGGCAGCCATACCTGCAAAAAAACCTATTACCACACTTAGCAGCAAGATGAATTGCCTGTCGGTGATATGTTTTACCCTCCAGGAGTTAAATCGCTCTATTAGTGATTGCTTTTTCATTTCCGCTTGCGAAAGTAAAATAAAATCATTTTTCTTTGATAATAGAATTTTAATACTTTTGCAATAATCATAATTTATACTTATTATTATTCTAATTCATTATGGAAAACAAACTTCTGGAATTAACCAATAAAATTTATTCGGAGGGTGTTCTCAAGGCTGAAGGAGAAGGTAAGGAGATTAAAGAGAAGGCAAAAAACGAAGCTGTTAAAATTGTTGAAGATGCTAAAAAAGAAGCAGGCAAGATAACAGAACAGGCAGAAGCCCGGGCAGATGAAATTCGTAAGAACGTTCTGGCAGAACTAAAATTGTCGGCTAACCAGTCAGTCAGTGCAGTTAAACAAAAGATCACTGATCTTATCACATTAAAGTTAGTTGACAAACCGATAAAAGAGGCATTTCGAGATAAGGACTTTATTAAAAAAATCATTGAAATATTAGTCAGAAATTGGTCATCGGTTGAGACGGGAAGTGCCGGATTAATGCTTATGTTGCCAGAAAAGGACAAGGCGGAAATCGAAAATTACTTTCTTCAAAAACAGCAAGAACTGCTTAAAAGCGGATTAGAGGTGAAAGCAGATGATACGCTGACAACCGGTTTTAAAATTGCTCCAAAAGACGGTAGTTTTATGATCAGCTTTACAGATGAAGATTTTTCCAACTTTATAAAATCCTATCTGCGACCACGGACCAGTAAACTGCTTTATGAAAGTGATGAATAAGATACCAAGAAATTATTATTGCCTAATCGCCGGATTGCCCGATATTATTATCGATCAGAGTAAAATATCCTTTATACTTCCGGAATTTAAAAATGAACTCCGGGACGTTTTGTTTAAGGATGATTACAAACTGGTTGAGTTGTTATTCCTGACTTATGACAATACTAATCTCTTAAATATCTTACTAAAAAATAACAAACCACACAATTCCTTAGGGAAATATACACAGGATGAACTGGAAGAAGAAATCAAAGAGCCTGAATGGATCGAAGACTATTTGAGGGTATTTATTGAAACTTATAAAGCATCAGGCGGAACAGAAAATGAACAATCGTGGGAGAACCAATTAACACAACTGTATTTGGATTATGTACAAAACGTCAGCAATACTTTCTTAAAGGACTGGTTCAGCTTTGAAAAAACATTGAAAAATATTTTAACTGCCTATAATTGCAAAAAACATCAGATGTCGATGGATGACAAACTGATAGGAGAAGGCGATATTATAGAAACTCTGAAAAAAAGTCATGCCAGGGATTTCGGATTAAGCAGCGAAGTTGATTATATTGAAAAGCTGATCAGCATTATTGAAAATAAAAACCTGCTCGACAGGGAAAAGAACATTGACTTACTGAAATGGAATTATCTTGATGAACTCATCACCTTCCATTATTTCTCAATTGAAGTGGTTTTGAGTTTTATGATTAAGCTCATTATTATAACCCGTTGGATGGAACTGGATAAAGAGACAGGAAATGAATTATTTGAAAAGTTCTTAAACGATTTGAAAACAACTTACAAATTTCCAATCGAATTTAATATATATGAAAGAAGAAAATAAAACCAAGGGAAAAGTAACAGGTATCATTGCCAACCTGGTTTATGTTGAAGTAGATGGACCCGTACACCAGAATGAGATTTGTTATATTTACTTAGAAGGTTCAAACTTGATGGCTGAGGTAATTAAAGTCATGGGCGAATATGCTTACGTGCAGGTATTTGAGAGTACGAGAGGGTTAAAGATAGGGGCTGATGTTGAGTTTTCAGGACAGATGCTGGAAGTTACTTTAGGCCCGGGCATTTTGTCGAAAAACTATGACGGACTTCAGAATGACTTAGACAAGATGCAGGACATGTTCCTTAACAGGGGTGAATATACTTTTGCATTAGATAATGATACTATTTGGGGATTCAAACCTCTGGCTAAACCGGATGATACCGTTACTGCAGGCGACTGGCTGGGGGAGGTGAAAGAGAACTGGATGTCTCATAAGATTATGGTGCCTTTTATTTTTAAAGGTCAATACACAGTTAAAAGTATTGCAGCAGCCGGCGATTACAAGATCAATAAAACCATTGCCATCCTCACCGATAGTAAAGGTAAAGATGTTGAGGTGAACATGATGCAAAAGTGGCCTGTTAAAATCCCGATAAGGGCATTCAGGGAAAAACCGAGGCCATTTATAATATTGGAGACCGGCGTTCGCTGTATGGACACATTGAATCCTATCACGGAGGGGGGAACCGGCTTTATCCCCGGTCCTTTCGGATGCGGCAAGACCGTTCTTCAACATGCCATCTCCAAACAGGCTGAAGCAGACATGGTAATAATGGCTGCCTGCGGCGAACGTGCCAACGAGGTTGTAGAGATATTTAAAGAATTTCCCGAGCTTGAAGATCCAAGGACAGGCAGAAAACTAAAAGAAAGGACAACCATTATTGCAAATACATCCAATATGCCTGTTGCAGCCCGCGAAGCTTCGGTTTATACAGCAATGACTATCGCTGAATATTACCGTTCAATGGGCCATAAAGTACTGCTTTTAGCTGACTCTACATCCCGCTGGGCACAGGCATTAAGAGAGATGTCGAACAGAATGGAGGAACTGCCGGGACCCGATGCATTCCCCATGGACTTACCGGCAATCATCTCTAACTTTTATTCCAGGGCAGGCTTTGTTTACCTTAATAATGGCAAAACAGGTTCAATTACTTTTATAGGAACAGTATCTCCTGCTGGTGGTAACCTGAAAGAACCTGTTACTGAATCCACGAAGAAAGTGGCGCGCTGTTTCTATGCTCTGTCGCAACAAAGAGCCGACAGCAAGCGATATCCGGCTATCGATCCAATTGAAAGCTACTCTAAATATCTTGAATACGATGAAGTCCACGAATACCTGAAAGAACATTTCGGTAAGGATTGGCTTGAAAATGTCATCCTGACAAAAGATATCTTGCTTAGAGGGAGAGAGGCGTACGAACAGATCAACATCCTGGGCGACGATGGCGTGCCCATTGATTATCATCTCAGGTATTGGAAATCCGAGGTGATCGATTTCATTATCCTACAACAGGATGCATTTGACAAGATAGATGCTTCCACACCTGTTGAACGACAGAAATACATGCTCTACAGTGTGCTGAAAATCTGTGAAGCCGAATTTGAGTTTGAATCCTTTGAAGAGATTAATCCTTATTTCAAAAGGATCATAAACCTGTACAAACAGATGAACTATTCTGAATTTAAATCTATTGAGTTCAATAATTTCGAAAAAGAATTAGAAACGGTCATTCTTGAAAGAAAAAAATAATGGAAACAAAGGCATTTCAAAAAATATACACGAAGATATCCAAGGTAACCAAAGCCACTTGTTCACTTCATGCCACCGATGTAGGTTATGAAGAAATGGCGCTCGTTAACGGTCGTCTATCCCAGGTAGTAAAAATATTGGGTGATGAAGTTACATTACAGATTTTTTCAGGCACCGAGGGTGTACCTACAAACGCGGAGGTAGTGTTCTTGGGCAAGCCGCCCACGCTAAAAGTGAGCGATGAACTTGCAGGACGCTTCTTCAATGCTTACGGGGAACCTATTGATGGCGGTCCTGCCATAGACGGTGAAGAAAGACAGATCGGCGGGCCTTCTGTAAATCCCGTAAAAAGAGAACAGCCTTCTAAACTGATCGCCACGGGTATTGCAGGTATCGACCTGAACAATACTATTGTTACGGGTCAGAAGATCCCATTTTTTACCGACCCAAACCAGCCTTTTAACCAGGTGATGGCTATGGTAGGGCTGCGCGCTGAAGCTGACAAGATCATCCTGGGAGGGATGGGGCTTACAAATGATGATTACCTGTTCTATAAAAATATTTTTGATAACGCGGGTGCTTTAGACCGGATCATAAGCTTTGTTAATACCACGGAAGACCCGCCGGTGGAAAGACTCCTGGTGCCTGACATGGCACTAACAGCAGCCGAATATTTCGCATACGATAAAAATGAAAAAGTGCTGGTGCTGCTCACCGACATGACCCTTTATGCTGATGCGTTGAGTATCGTGTCGAACCGTATGGACCAGATACCTTCAAAAGACAGTATGCCCGGTTCTTTATATAGCGACCTTGCTAAGATATATGAGAAAGCAGTCCAGTTCCCGGCAGGAGGATCCATCACTATCATTGCTGTAACAACACTATCAGGTGGCGATATCACACATGCCATACCCGATAATACCGGATATATTACCGAAGGTCAGTTGTTCCTGAGAAGAGATACCGATATTGGAAAAGTCATCATCGACCCGTTCAGAAGCCTTTCAAGGCTGAAACAACTCGTGATTGGCAAGCAAACCAGGAAAGACCATCCACAGGTGATGAATGCTGCCATAAGATTATACGCTGATGCAGCAAATGCCAAGACCAAACTGGAAAACGGCTTTGACCTTACTGAATACGATGAACGCACATTAGAATTTGCTAAGGAATACTCGGACAAACTGTTGGCAATAGATGTGAATATAGATATTGATAAGATGCTGGATACTGCATGGGAATTGTTCAGGAAATACTTTAAACCGGAAGAGGTGGGGATCAAGAAGGAGTTTGTTGACGCATACTGGAAAAATTAGTGTAAAAGGCTAAGGCTAAGGCTAAGGCTAAGGTTGAGGAAGGTAAAAAAGTTTTAGGATTTTATTATTATTAATTAGAGTCCGTATATAAAGTCCGAAAGTTTAAATAAATATTAAAAATGACAAATGACAAGCATCAAAATACAAAACTTGTCCGTACGACCGAAGGAAGTCCGTATGGATGGATAAATTTCAGTGACCAAAATCTCAATGTTCAAAGGGGTTTTAAACATTTGGTTATTGATATTTGGAATCCACATAAAACAATTCGTGTTAATTCGTGAAATTCGTGTCAAAAAAAAGCCTGCGTGATAATTATAAACACAAGAACTTTTAAAACATGGCAATCAGATTTCAATATAACAAAACCTCGTTACAGGAGATGAACAAACAGCTCGCTGTTCGTGAGCGGGCGTTGCCGACAATTAAAAACAAGGAGTCGGCTCTTCGAATGGAGGTGAAGAGAGCCAAAAACTCGGCTAAGGAACAGGAAAAAAAGTTACTGGCGAGGATCAAAGATTATGATAAGATTGTTGCACTATGGGGGGAGTTCGACCCGGAACTTATTAAGATAGAGGATGTAAAAATGTCTGTGAAAAAGATTGCCGGAGTGAAAACCCCGGTGCTGGAAGGTATTGATTTTAAGATCATGAAGTTCAGTCTGTTCAATAAACCCTCATGGTACTTAGATGGAATATCCATTTTAAAAGAACTGGCAGAAATAGCTATTGAAGGGGAGGTGTTTCTTCGTAAAATGAATTTACTGGATCATGCACGTAAAAAAACAACCCAAAAGGTGAATCTTTATGAGAAAGTGCAGATACCGGGATATCAGGAAGCCATAATGAAAATAAAAAGGTTTATGGAAGATGAAGAAAATCTTTCTAAATCATCCCAAAAAATTATAAAAACCCGTCTGGAAAGTGTGGAGGTGCCGGCATGATAATACCAATGAAAAAATATTCTTTTCTGGTCTATCATCAGAATTACCGGAATTTCCTGGATGAACTTCAGGAACTTGGTGTTATCGATATTATTGAAAGGGATGTGGAATTAGACGATGAAATGAGGGACAAGATATTTCTGGTAAAACAGGTTCAGAACAAAATAAAATTTTTGAAAAAGAGAAAGATTGAATCTAAACCTGCAAAAGAAAGCGAATGGGATGGCATGGATCTGCTGGGAAGTATCAACCAACTGGAGCAGGAGCAGGAACAATTACAGCTTCAATTGAATGCCCTTAAAAAAGAGTACATCAATGCTCGTCCCTGGGGTGATTACTCTGAGGATACTATTCTCAAACTTGAAGATGCCGGACTTAACCTCAACTTCTTTGTATGCTCTGAGAAAAAATTTAAAGACGAATGGAACGAAAAATACAACATTGAGATCATCAATACATTGCAATCAGCGGTATATTTTATTGTTATCAGGCAAGGCGATGAAGAGATTGATATTGATGCCGAAGAGTTGACTATTCCGGAACGCCCTGTGTCAGAGGTTGTGGCTGAACAGAAAAAGACGGAGGCGCGTATCCATGAGATCAATGATACTTATGACGAATATGCTAAAAAACACCTCGATGTTTTGGAAAGAACGTCGAATACACTGGAAAGCGAGACAGATCTTAAAAAAGCAATTTTACATACCAGGAAAGAAGCAGAAGATAAATTGATGGTCATGGAAGGATGGGTGCCTGACCATAAGGAAGAAAATGTTAAAAATTTCGCAGAGGACAAAGGAATCGTTTATATTACAGCAGAACCGGATAAGGATGATAAGCCTCCTGTTTTGTTAAAGAACAACAAGTTTGCAAAACTTTTTGAACCCATCGGAAGTCTTTTTTCGCTTCCTGATTACAAGGAAATTGACCTTACCCCGTTTTTCGCTCCGTTTTTCATGATGTTCTTTGGTTTCTGCCTTGGCGATGCAGGTTATGGTATCCTGTTCGTCATTGCCGGTACTTTACTTAAGTATAAGCTCGATAAAAAATTCCGTCCTATTCTTTCGCTTTTACAATGGCTGGGAATCGGGACAATCATTTTTGGGATACTGACAGGTACATTCTTCGGGATCAACCTGCTGGAGATAGAGAGTCTTGGCAATCTGAGGAATATCATGTTAAATAATGATCAGGTATTTATGCTTGCATTAATGATTGGGTTGATACAGATACTTGTAGGAATTATTATCCGGGCAATCAACCAGATAAAGCAAAATGGCTTTGTTTACGGCTTGTCTTCCATAGGATGGTTAATCCTCATCCTGGGAATTCTGGATATGGCATTACTTAAGCTAAGTGGATTCGTCGGTAATATCCTCCTTTATATAGGTCTGTTCCTGATAGTTTTCTTTAGTGATCCCAAGGCAAGCATTTTAGGTCGAGTTGGCAAGGGCTTATGGGATTTATACGGTATTACCGGAATATTTGGTGATATATTATCCTATATTCGTCTTTTTGCTTTGGGTGTATCAAGCGCTATACTTGGCTTTGTAATTAACGATATTGCCATGCAAATACTGGCAACCGGCCCGGTTATAGGGCACATTTTGTGCGGAATTTTCCTGATACTGGGACATTCAATGAATATCGCAATTGCTTCGCTGGGTTCATTCGTGCATCCGATGCGCCTGACTTTTGTTGAATTTTATAAGAACGCCGGTTTTTCCGGTGGAGGAAAAAAATATAATCCATTTTCAAATAAACGTAAAACAATTTAAAACTAAAATTTTATGAATACAGCTATTATTCTTGCATACGTAGGTCTGGGCTTAATGGTAGGCCTGGCGGGCGTAGGAAGCGCAATTGGTGTTTCTATTGGCGGTAATGCAACCATTGGCGCATTAAAGAAAAACGACGCAGCCTTTGGCAGCTATATGTTACTGTCGGCATTGCCCGGGACACAGGGACTGTATGGTTTTGCAGGGTTCTTTATTATTTTGAATTCCGGCGTGATTACCCCTGAAATAACTGTTCTTCAGGGTATAGCCATATTCGCTGCCGGTTTTGCACTGGGACTCGTAGGATTGATCTCTGCTATTAAACAGGGTGGCATCTCGGCAAACGGTATAGCAGGTATTGGTGCCGGTTATGACGTATTCGGTAAAACTATGGTACTTGCCGTGTTCCCTGAGTTATATGCCATCGTTGCCTTTGCAGCAACATTCCTGATTAATAATGCAATAGCAGCAGGATAAGCTATGAAAGACCTGACAGGTTTAGCTTACAAAATGTTTAAAATATATCAATCTAACAAGCAGTTAATTAATAAAACCTGTCAGGTTTGACCTAAAAAGATGTTTAAAATGTATTAATCTGACATGTAGTCAATTATCAAGACCTGACAGGTTTAACTTACATAGGATTAATTCCGTTAATAGTTATTATATGAAAGTCAACTATTCATGCCCAAAGTGTAAGGGGTTGTTAAATATCGGAGGGCACCTGGTCTTTATCATTAAAGCCAAGACCCCTCCCAGGAAAGGACTTATATTTTTGAGTACTGAAATAGGAGATTATAAAGTTATAAAACATCCGTATTTCGAATTAGAAGATGGTGAAAAGACTGATGTTTTCTGCCCGATATGTCATTTCAATCTCAAATGCAGCAGAAATAAAAACTTAGCTCGTATCGTAATGACAGATGCCGATCATAATAAATATGAAATAGTATTCTCGCGAATTGTAGATGAAAAATGTACTTACAAGATCAAGGGGGATGAAATCATTGAATACGGTAAGCATACTTCCCGTTATGGCAGTTTTAGAAAATTACTTCAGCAGGATTACCCCTTTAAAAATATATAAAGGGTACCGTGGTATTCAACCCGTGAAATTTAAAGGATTGTTGAAGCTATCAGGGTTTTAAAAAATTAACAGTTTTTAGCTTGTACAAAACAGGTGTTAATATTCCAGAATCAGACCTCCCCGTAAAATATCTATCTATTAACATATTTTAATAAAATATTATGGTATTGTAAGGTTTAATTATTTATTTTTGTACCGATAATAACAAAAAAATGAAAAATCTCGTAAGAAAAATAACTTCTATTGTTTTAGCACTGGCTTTTCTTATTTCCAGTTCGGGGTTTTTAATTTCTGAACATTATTGTAAAACTACGAATTTAAAACAACTTTCTTTTTTGATTGAATATTTTGATTGTGATCATAATGAAGTAACAAATCATGAAGATTGTAATAAAAATTATACTTGTTGTGAAACACAGCAAATTAGCGCTATTCTCGTAAAGGAAAAAACAAAAAACACACATGATTGTTGTGAAACAAAAAAGCATTTCTTTAAAATTGAATCTGTTTTTGATAAACCGGTAATCAAAAACTCGGTTTTAGTAATTTCTAAAACAATTCATTTATACAAAGACATTGTCAATATTGATGATGATATAGAGGACAATAAACCAGATGCTAAACCGGATTTAAAGATTCATTTGTTTAGTGGGAAAAAACTTGTCTTTTTCTTACATCAACAAAAAATTGCCCCTCCTGTATTATAATTTTTTTTCGGATTTATCAATCATTTTATGCAAAGACATTTTTTTGTCTGATTCAATCTTTATATAGTAATCAGCATTAATATGACTTTGTAATCAGAAATTTTAGAATTATAATATGAAGATAAAAATATTTTCAACAGTAATATTACTGTTCATGATTTTATCTGATCTATATTCACAGGAAATTCATGGTTATGTTTATGAATTGGATAAAAATAAAAAGGAAGTTGCTATTCCGGGAGTAAATGTTTATTGGGAAAATACATCGAAAGGAATAAGCACAAATGCAGAAGGACACTTTGAACTTATGTATCCCGAAAAAGCAAATCAAGATCATTATAATCTAGTGATTAGTTTTATCGGATATAAAAATGACACCCTGCTTATTGAGAGAAAACAGTTAAAAAAGAAAAAAAATGATGGAGATAATGATGACCATGAACATCTAAAGATCATTTTATCATTAAATATGGAGCTTCAGGAAATTGAGATCATTAGTAAAGCATCGGGTACTCATTATTCGAGGATAAATCCCATCCTGACAAGTGAGATCACCGGAGCCGAATTACAAAAAGCAGCCTGCTGTAATCTTTCTGAAAGCTTTGAAACAAATGCTTCGGTGGATGTTTCGTATAGCGATGCCATTTCGGGAGCTAAACAAATAAAATTACTCGGACTGGCAGGAATGTACAGCCAGATATTGATAGAAAATCTTCCGAATTTGAGAGGTCTGGCAACTTCGTACGGACTGGGATATATTCCGGGAAACTGGATGGAATCCATTCAAATATCGAAAGGAACTTCCTCTGTGAAAAATGGTTATGAATCAATTTCGGGACAGATAAATGTGGAATTCAAAAAACCTGATTCGGATGAGAAATTTTTCTTTAATACTTACATAAATAATTTTGGTAAACTTGAAGGAAATATAAATTCCGCAGTCAAAGTTAATGACAACTGGAGTACAATCCTTCTTGTTCATGGCGAGAATCTTCAAAATAAAATTGATAATAATGGAGATAATTTCCTTGATATTCCTTTGATGAAACAATACAATGTTTTAAACCGGTGGAAATATACTGGTCATAAAAATATCAAAGGACAATTTGGAATTAAAATTCTTGAAGAGAAGAGAAGTGGTGGAGAAATAGATTTTGAGAATTTTATGGATGTTCAAAATACCGATTATTACGGATTTGATATTAACACAAAACGCTATGAATTATTTACAAAATCTGCTTATCTTTTTAATCGTTCACATACTAATATTGCTTTAGTTCAATCATTTATTCATCACCGGCAAAATTCCTTTTTCGGTTTGAATAATTATGATGGGATTGAAGATTATTATTATGCTAATCTGATGTTTCAATCATATATCGGAAACACAAATCATACTTTTACAACAGGTTTGAGTTATGTTTATGATAATTATGATGAATCCCTGAATGACAGTCTTTTTTCGAGAAAAGAAATTGTTCCCGGAAGCTTCTTTGAATATACTTACAAAAATCACGACAAATTAACAGTGATCTTAAGTATGAGGGCTGATTTTCATAATATTTATGGAACATTTTTGACACCACGTTTTCACTTTAAGTACAATTTAAATGAAAGCACAATTTTAAGAGGATCAGCAGGAAAAGGGTACAGAACTCCAAATGTAATTGCTGATAATAACTTTCTTTTGATAAGTTCAAGAAAGCTCAACATCAGTAATGATTTAAAGATGGAAGAAGCATGGAACTACGGAATAAACCTGACAAAATATTTTAAGATTTCATCACGCGAATTAACTTTCAACATAGAGTTTTATCGCACCGATTTTGTCAACCAGGCTATTATCGACCGCGATCAGGATATAAAGAGTATTTATATTTATAACCTTAACGGGAAGTCTTATTCTAATTCTTATCAGATAGAAGCCAGCTATGAGCTATTCAAAGGTTTTGATATCCTGGCAGCTTTTAGGTACAATGATGTAAAAATGACTATTAATAATGAGCTTGTCCGAAAGCCTTTGGTAAATAAATACAAAGGTTTGATCAATTTGTCTTATGCAACAAATCTTAATAAATGGCAATTTGATTTCACAACTCAATTTAACGGCGATAGCAGAATTCCATCAACAGAAGGAAATCCTGAGATGTATCGTAGAGATACAGAATCTCCGGCTTATACAATTATCAATGCTCAAATAACAAAATATTTCAAGAAATGGGAAATTTATATTGGTGGCGAAAATCTAACAAATTTTAAACAGGACGATCCCATCATTGCTGCAGATGACCCTTTCGGGGAATATTTTGATTCTTCTTTGGTCTGGGGACCAATATTAGGTAAAAAAATATATGCAGGAATACGAATACGGATAAATTAAATAATTATAAACAAACAATTAAATTAGAAAATCATGAAATCAACAAACAAAATTTTCACAGCTATGATCATAGCCTTATTTCTGATCACAGCAATTAACACAAATGTTT
>JADHVR010000153.1 GCA_016783885.1 Bacteroidales bacterium | reverse complement strand
CCTCATCCTACCTGACTATTGTTACGGGTAATGCCAACTTCGGCAATCTAAGCCAGGGAGAAACAGGGAACGGTACTTTTACAGTAACTGCTGATATCAACACACCTGCTGGTGAGCCTGCCGAAATAGACCTTGATGTAACTTCCAACAGCGGAACCTACACCAACAGTTACCAAATGAACTTTGTGATAGGACAGATACCCGTAGTTATTATTGACTTAGACGAAAACCATAATTCCGGTCCTGCAATGCAGTCAGCCATACAGGCAAATGAAATAGCAGTAGAATATACAACAAGCTTCCCTGCGGATTTGAGCATATATACATCGGCATTTGTTTGTTTGGGTATTTACAGCGACAACCATGTGTTAAGTTCATCCGAAGGTCAGGCACTTGCTGATTTCCTTAACAACGGCGGCAATGTGTATATGGAAGGTGGTGACACATGGGCTTATGATAATCAAACAGCTGCGCATGCCATGTTTAATATTAACGGTGTTGATGATGGCAGCAGCGATATGAGCACAGTAGTCGGTCAATCGGGTACTTTTACCGAAGGTATGTCATTTAATTATTCGGGTGATAATAACTGGATGGATCATATAGATCCGATATTACCTGCATTTATGATATTTGAGAACCAGAGTCCAAACTATGGAACAGGAGTAGCTTATGACGAAGGTTCATACAGAACTATTGGTACTTCCCATGAGTTTGGCGGTCTGGACGACGGGACCTCTCCGTCAACCAAAGAAGAGTTGATGGCGGAATATCTTGATTTCTTTGGTGTCATACCAGAACCTCCTCCGGAGATAACCGTTCAATTAAAAATATTTCTTGAAGGACCTTATTTCAGCGGAGCAATGACTCCCTGGCTGAATATGCTCGGAGTTCTTCCCTTGACACAGCCTTATAATACATCACCATGGAACTATAATGGTTCGGAGAGTGTAGATAGCATTCCTAATATAAATGTGGTTGACTGGATTCTGGTTGAACTCAGAGATGCTGTCGATGCAGCTTCAGCTACTCCAGGCACAAAAATAGCACAAAAGGCTGCTTTCCTGCTGAATGATGGCTCTGTTGTTGATTTGGACGGTAATTTAGATCTACAATTCAACGATTCAATAATTCAACAATTATTTGTCGTTGTTTATCACAGAAATCATCTTGGTATATTATCTGCCAATCCTTTGCCATTATCAGGCGGAGCATATATTTATGATTTCACAACAGGAGTTGATAAAGTCTATGGAGGCATGTTAGGTCATAAAGAACTTGAACCTGGTGTCTGGGGGTTGATTAGCGGTGATGGAAATGCCGATGGAGAAGTTAATAATAATGATAAGGTTGATGTTTGGGAAGCAGAAAGAGGAAATAGCGGTTATTATAATGGTGACTTTAACATGAATCACGAGGTTTATAACGATGATAAAGAAAGTTACTGGGAGCCAAATGCAGGTAAAGGCTCACATATTGTAGAGTAAGGATATTAATTTCAGGTTGATTGATTTAGTGTTTGATTTGATAAAAGCCGGTCTTTTTTGAGGCTGGTTTTTTTATTTTCGGTTTAAATATTTGCTTTTACAAAATATAAAGACTAAATTCGCTCTGTAATAATCATCAAAATTAAAAGCTATGAAAAATCCTGCTATTTTAATTTCCATTGGTTTACTTTTTTCCATAGTATCTTTTTCACAAGTTTATATGAACCTGGAAGATAATATGGTAATTCCGAGCAATTCCTGGATTATTATTAATCCCGGAAATTATGTAATACCGGATGTTGGCAATGATGGACTGATACAGATAAATGATAAGGAAAACATCATCATTGATGGAGATGGTGTTACGGTTGATGGCACCAATTATCTGGGATATATGATAAAGATCGATAATTCTTCTTATATCGAGATAAAAAATTTTGATGCAGTCAGCCATTATTACTATGCCGTTTATATTACCAACTCCGACCACATATCCATTAATGGTAATGATTTCTCGTGGAATAAAGTTGATTCAATCGGCTGGATTTCAATATGGACTAATTACGGGCAGGCGCTTGGTGGCGGTGTAATGATGTACAACAGCCACACTGCTCAGGTGAATGATAACAACATGAAGTTTCAGAACGATGGTGTGGCGCTTTATCACTGCGACAGCATCCAGGTTCATAACAATGACTTTTCCTGGAATACCTCTTTCGGTATCAGGATGTATTTTTCCGATACATGCGATATTCAGAATAATAATTGCTCTCATGTAAATCGTCCTTATACCGATCCGAGTGATTGTGCAGCTATTCTTCTGATTGTTTCCAATAATAATTACGTTGTAAACAATGATTTTTCCTATTCGGGTGATGGCATTTTTTTAGGGCAATACCAGTATTCACAAATCCTGAATAATAATTATTTTGCATACAACGAATGTTCTTACTCTCCGCATAATGCCATTGAAGCTACCTTTGCCGATGGAAATGTATATGAGTATAATAATTGCAATTACAGCCATTACGGATTCTGGCTGGGTTACTCTTATAACAGCATAGTCAGAAACAACGAGATCATTGGAAATCAACATTCGGGAATTGCTATCGACAGAGGGTTTAATAATGTTATTTCAAATAATACCATAAATGAAAATCCTACAGGTATTGAGCTTTGGGAGGGAGATGGTATTCCTCCGTATCAAAACCAGTACTCTGAAGACTATTATATTTATAATAATAATATTGAAGGTAATACGGTTGCCATTTCACTAAAGGAGACCGAGCACAGCGTCATTTTTGATAATGAATTCCCAAATAACCGAAATGGAATTTACATTTTTGGAGATGCAACCGAAGATACTATTTCATCAAATGTTTTTAAAAACACAACTTTATATCACATCGAGAATAACTCTGTTGATGATATTTATGCCATCAATAACGACTACCTGATAAATGACGAATCCATCATAGAATGTAAAATCTATGATAAAGATGATAATCCCGGTTATGGTGAAGTTATATGGCAACCATACATTCCCGGAGATGACCCTGAATTTCAGTATGAGTATCCGGTTGACATGGCAGAGCCTGATGCTGTTTGGTACGCTTACCCGGAGGCTTGCTGGGGTTATGGCTTACACGAGCCGACTTATGTAGAATGGGATTATAATGAAAAGGTGTTTGGAGAAGCTTCGGTTCATATTACTACGGGTAATGGATGGGATATTGGAGCCTTGTACCGGCCGGTAGGCGACTCTATTGCTTCCTGGAGCCTGGCTGAGCAAGATACACTCACCTTCTGGCTTAAATCAATCAATAATACAGGTTACGGATTTCAATTTTGCAGCGTTATTATTGGGAATAATTGCGGCGCGTATTACAAATATACCGCCTCTGCCAGTACCATCCTTAATCCTACTATCGGTCAATGGAGAAAGATAGATGTTCCTCTTGCAGGGGTTTACCCATGGGAGAGAACTGCTTTTGGAAATATTTCTTTTGATGAGATCGCTTATGTTGAAATACACGCCGATACATGGGAATACGGATTTGAACTGTGGATTGATGCCGTTACCTTTAATCCTACATATAATGTTGGAGTACAGGAGAATATTACTAATAATTATTTTCTTTCTCAGAATTTTCCGAATCCGGCTACCGGTATTACTTATATTAATTTTACTGTTCCTGAAAAATCATTCGTTACTTTTCGGTTAATGGATATCAATGGCAAAACTGTCGATATTCTGGTGAACAAAGAATTAGAAAAAGGATTACATACTATAGAATTGGATTGCCATAAATATCTTAGAGGGTTATATTTTTATCAATTGAATGCAGGAAATTGCTGTAATACAAAAAAACTTATCATTCAATAAAAAAATTATTGTCATTAGGTCATTAAATGACAGCAAAGCGAATGACTAAAATAAATATTAAACTAAAGACCATGGCAATAGAGATAGAACGAAAATTCCTTGTAAAAAATGAAGATTTCAAAAAATCAGCAAAGGGAGTATTTTACCACCAGGGTTTTCTGAATACAGTAAAAGAGCGGGTTGTAAGGGTAAGGATTGTTGGAGATAAAGGTTTTTTGACCGTTAAAGGTATTACGAAAGGAGCTATACGAACTGAATTTGAATATGATATACCTGTTGATGATGCTATAATTATGCTGGAGTCTTTATGCGAAAAACCTACCATTAAAAAATACAGATACAAAATACCATGGGGTGATTTATTCTGGGAAGTTGATGAGTTTTTAGATGAGAATAAGGATTTGATAGTTGCTGAAATTGAATTACAACATGAAGACCAGAAATTTACATTACCCGATTGGATTGGAGAAGAAGTTACAGGCGACCCGAAATATCTTAATTCCAATCTTGTTAAAAAGCCTTATTCGTCATGGGATCAAGAAACTTGTAATAATTCAGTTAAAAAAAATTAAAAATACAATTAAGAATAAGAAAAATTCGTTACATTTACAAAAATTGATTAATTTTTTCATAATTCGATTCTTTTGGGTTTAGCGGAGTCTGCAATTGCGGACTCCGTTTTCTTTTTGTGCATATTTATACTGAGCAATTTAATTTGTAATTTTTGCAAATTAATTTAGCCGAAGTATAGTATTTTTACCAAAACTTTCATTGCAATATTTATGAGTTATGATTTAAAATTTATTTACGGATCGAGATTAGAAAAATACAATACTTTAAAACAAAAATCCTTAAGAATAAGTAAAACTATCTCTCTTTTAAGACTATTAGTTTTTTTACTTGCCGTAGGACTAATTTATTTCTTTTCACTTATAGATTCAATCAGTGGTATTATTTCTACTATATTATTATCTGCCGGTGTCTTTATTTATATTGTAAAATACCATTCAAGAATATTAACCCGTAAAAAACTCCAGGAAGCATTTATTAAAATTAACAAAAATGAACTTGATGCTTTAAAAGGTGATTATAGTAAGTTTGATAACGGAGAAGAATTTAATGACCCGGAACATCCATATTCTGCAGATTTGGATATTTTCGGAGATGGCTCCCTTTTCCAGTTTTTAAACAGAACTTCTACTTTAATCGGTAAAATGAAATTAGCTGAACGATTAAAAAACCCATTTCTTAAAGCCGATGAAATAAGAGAAAGCCAGGAAGCAATTGCCG
>JADHVR010000014.1 GCA_016783885.1 Bacteroidales bacterium | reverse complement strand
TGGGTTATACATGGATACGATAAAGTTGATGATGTTATAATATGGGGGATTGTGACAAAACATCTGCCAAAACTCAAAAAAGAGATAGAAGAATTACTAGAAAAGGAATAATGCCAGCAGGTAACACGGTATATATTCAGTAGCGGTTTCAGTAGTTTGCCTGCCCCCTGTTGGTGTTCTCACCAATAGGCTAAATAATAAAATATTTATTAATTTTTTCAAAGCACCCTTAAATCGGCTTATATTTGTCTGAATTTTAATAAAACGGAAGGTTGTTAGACAAACTGACGTTGGCTGTAATTCCCCATATCACGAGAACTTGATTAATTTCTCAAGCTAACGTCAAAATAGGGGTGGAAAAATTCGGTAAAAATTGATAAATTCGATTAAACTATAAAGCACAGATAATCAGTAATATAATTTGACGTTAGTCAGAATTTAATAAAGAATACAAATTTGACATATTATAACATATTAAATACTTAATTATTATAATTGATAAATTAAATCACTATGAGTAAATATGAGGAATTTAGAGAAAAATGGAAACATGAAGATGGGTTAATCAACCAACGATTAACGTGGTTATTGATTACCCAAACATTACTATTTGCTGGATATGCGAATATTTTTGTGAAAATTATGGAGGCAGAATCTATTACAATTATAACCCATTTTCTGTTATTAGTTATGGCTATTTTTGGAATATTATTTAGTAATATTATTCGTATAAGCGTTAACGCAGCTATAATGGCTATGTATGACTTAAAAAAGCAATATAAGGAAGAAGGAAATATTGATACAAGTGAACGTGCAACTGATAAAGGATTTAAGGCATCTAAAAATATGCCAAAATTATTTATAATACTTTGGATTCTTTTACTATTATTTCAGCTTCAAGAGTTGTTATTACAGATTATCTGTTGACAATAGATTCAAAAAAGTAATTAATAAAAAACCTTTCCTTCTCATCAAGTTCAATTATCCTTATTGGAAATATTCTTTGTAGCTGCTGAATTTTATTCCTTTAAAATAGCTTTCGAGATTACTAACCTTTGTATTTGATTGGTTCCTTCATATATCTGGCACAGCTTGGCATCGCGCATCATTTTCTCTACGTAAAAATCTCTTGAATAACCGTCGCCACCCATAGCCTGTACTGCGTTTGTGGTAACTTTCATTCCCATATCGGATGCATATAATTTCGACATTGCCGAGAGTTTTGATAATATCCGCTGTCCGGTATCAAAAGCCCATGCAGCATACCACGTCATCAACCTGGCAGCTTCAATTTCGGTTGCCATATCCGCTAACATAAAGCCGATTGCCTGGTTAGCTGCAATAGGCTTTCCAAACTGGATCCTGGTTTTTGTCCAGTTTTTTGCAATTTCATAAGCAGCACGTGCATTTCCAACACTCAGAGCGGCAACGCCTGTCCTTGTTCTGTCAAATGTTTTCATGGCAAAAACAAAACCATATCCCTCCCCTCCTATCCTGTTTTCAACAGGGACTTCAACATCGGTAAAAATTATCTCATTTTGAACCGAGGCTTTTTGTCCCATTTTTTCTAAGTGTGGTTTTATCTCAATCCCAGGTAAACCGGCAGGAACAATAAATGCGGTAAGGCTTCTTGATCCTTTTTCGGGATTTGTTTGAGCAAAAACCGTCATGAAAGATGCAACCTCTCCATTGGTAATAAACCTTTTATGTCCGTTTAAGATGTATTTATCACCATGTTGAATAGCAGTTGATTTAATTCCCTGCACATCCGAGCCTGCGTTAGGTTCAGTTAAACAGTAGGCTGCCACACCTTGCTCCTCATTGATCTGTCCAAAGAATTTCTTTTGTTGATCTTCGTTTGCAGCTATCAATAAGGGTGTTAAAGCAAGTGTGTTAGCATCGATACAAATACCAATACCCACACAACCTGCGCCCAATTCTTCGGAAGCTAAAGCGCCTTCGAGAAGATTAAAGCCATTACCGCCGAATTTTGTTGCAATAGGTCCGTTTACAATGCCCTCTTTATACGCTGCCTTTACTATTTCCCACGGAAACTCAGCCGATTCATCATATTTTAACCGGTTCGGGATGATCCATCTTTCAGTGAAATCCCGGTATTTTTCTATGATTTCCTGTTGTTTTTTCGATAATTCAAAATTAACCATGTTCAATATTTTTAATATTTATTTTGTACAAAGATAATTTTTTTTCAATTATTTAATAGCTGCTTAGCCGTTTCAACGGATGCTGATGTAACGGCTTGTCCGCTCAGCATTTTAGCGATTTCAATAATTCTTTCGTCAGGTGTTAATTGTTTGATCTCTGATTTTGTTTTGGTTGCAGCCGTTTTCTTATAAACTAAGTAATGTGTATCTCCTTTTCCCGCTATCTGAGGTAAATGCGTAATTGCAACTACCTGCATCGATCCGGAGAGTTTCAACAGTATATTCCCAACTTTGTCGGCAATAGCCCCTGAAACACCGATATCTATTTCATCAAAAATAACAGTAGGTAATAAATTCTTTTGAGAAATAAGCGACTTAACAGCAAGCATCAGCCTTGAGATTTCTCCGCCGGAGGCAACCTTCGATAATTCCTGCAACTCCTCTCCCCTGTTGGCATTGAAAAGGAATTTTACTTTATCAATACCGTCCTTACCTGCTTCATTCAGTAATTTATGGTTTATTTGAAAACGTGCATCAGGTATCCCAAGCAAAATTAGAGAGTTTTCAATTTCTTTTTCAATATCAGAAAAAACATTCCGGCGTTTTACCGATATATTTTCAGCTTTTCTAATTACTTCAGTCTCTAATTTTTTAACCTCGGATTTTAACGATTTGATTTGTGATTCTAACGATGAAAAATTTTTAAGTCTTGTATTAATATCTTCCTTAATCAAAAGTAATTCATTAACAGAGTTTACACGGTGTTTTTTTTGTAAACCGTATATAAAGTCGAGCCGGTCGTTGATCTCTGCTAATTTCACCGGGTCGTGAATTATACTCTGTTCAACTTTTTCTATTTCGGTAAAAATATCTGTTAGTTCAATATAAGAGCTGCTGAGCCTTTCTGACAATTCTTTAAGTGTATCGCTGAATTTCGATAAATTGCTAATATTATTCAGAACGCCTGACAAATTGTTAAGCAAGCTGTTTTCATCATTTCCTAATACCCGGGCTGATGAAAACAAATTCGATTTAATCTCTTCCGAATGATTCAGTATCTCAAGTTCTTTTTCCAGTTCTTCTTGCTCACCATCCCTTATCTTTGCTTCATCCAGTTCGTTAAATAAAAATTGATAATAATCCTGTTCCGAACCGGATTGTTTTTCCTTGTTAATTAATTGATGAAAGTCATTTTGAAGCTCTATAAGTTTAAGATATTGAGTGCGGTATTTATTTATTTTATCAGTAATACCTCCATAACTATCAATAACGGCAAGTTGAAAATTAGTATCGTTAAGCGTAATGGTTTGACGTTGCGAATGGATATCAATAAGTTTATCGCCTAATTCCTTCAGAACACTTAAATTAACAGGGGAATCGTTAATAAAAGCTCTTGACTTTCCATAAGTATTGATCTCTCGTCTAAGTATTGCGTTCTTGTCGTAATCCAGATTGTATTTCCTGAAAAATTCCTGAAGATTGTAATATCCAATTTGAAAAGTACCTTCAACGATGCACTTTTTACTTTTATCCAACAGAATTTGTGTGTCGGCTCTTTTACCGAGAATCAGATTCAATGCTCCTAATAAGATAGATTTCCCTGCACCTGTTTCGCCGGTAATAACCGAAAAACCATCTTTAAAATCCATATTTAGTTGCCTGATCAGAGCATAATTTTGTATAGATAAAAAAGAAAGCATAAAGATTTTCAAATAGAAAATGATTGTTAATGGTTATTTTCTTAATAACTTATAACACATAGCGGTCAAGGCTAAAAACTGGCGGGCATTATAACTTACTTATGTTTTAATCTGTACAGTTTTATTTTTATTGTAATTCTTTTCATTTTAATACTTGCCGCCCGCTTGTTTTTGAACCTTTGCTTACCACATGTTTTTTATTCGTTCGCTAATTCAATTGCTTTTGAAATCAATTTTGGATTTAACCAAGTTCCTTTTCCCGTAAGTTCATTCAATAACTCACGAATTGATTTTACAAGTCCTTTTTCTTTGGCTTTTAATAAAATACCAACAGTTCCAGTTAAATTTATATCAAATTGCCTTGCATACCTTCTGCCCATTATTTCATCTAGAATAACCAAATCAGCATTTTGTTCGTTAGCAAGAATTAAAACTTCTGCTTCTCCATCATCCAAGTCAAAGAAGTAAGCTCGAGACTCCTTATTTTTAATAATGAAAGAATTGGTGTTGTATTAGATATTATCTTACGCATTTTTATAGTCAGATTCTAATTCATTTTCAAGCCCTTTATGAAAATATGACACATTGTATCTTTCCAACAATTCAAGAAAATCAATACGAGTAATACTCAATAATTTAGAGGCAAATCCTGACGATATTTTTCCTAATTCATAAAGTTTAACTAATGATATAGTTTTCATTTCGCTTTCAAATTCATTAGTTCCCATTTTTAATAAAAAAGCTAAAGTTTCCGGATATGATATTGATATTTGTCGTTCCATATTATTTATTTCTACAAATTTAAACATTTTTTATTCATTATCAGCTTATATTAAAAGTTGCTGTTGTTTTTAAATGTGTGGTAACTTATACCACCATGCTCAATTCCTGCCGGTTATTTTTGAATATTTTGAGGCATTTGCAGGGTCAACTTCTTTCATAATATTTGCAGCATCGGCTTTTTCTTTTGGATTTCCCTCGCTAAACACATTAATAATTTCGTCTCCTTTAGCATCCAGCATTAATTGTAAAGAAAACAAACCCGGTCTTTCATCATGAATATTCTTTAGGTAACTCAGGCTTTGACCGATAGCAGCTCTGCCCTGTTCAGCTTTATCCGACATCACATCCAAACCTTCCCTGTGGTATTGATAAAGGAAAGCTCTTAAATCGCTATACGTATTATTCAAATAATTCTCCACAAGCCAATACCTGTTTCGCTGACCTTCAAAAGCTTTCCAACCCGATTCAGGGGCATTCTGTGCCGTATTTACAATAGCCTCTGCTTTTTCATAAAACTGAGTACCTCCGAATTGGGAATACGAATCGAAATCCAATCCTAATATAATATACAGGTAATAGGCTATAACCGAAGTTAAATTAGAAACATGTGTGTTTTCCTGGAAATCCAAAGGCTGAAATTGAACATACTCAAAATCGAAATCTTTATCTATATAGTTTAACAGAGTTGAAGTGTATGAAGTTTTATATACCGGTCGGCTGGCTACAATATTCATAGTAGCTTTAAATACGTCAGTCGAAACTCTTTCGGTAATAATAATTACTATGCTGCAATCAATCCGTTCTTCCAGCTTAAATTGATAATTTGTCCATTGCCTGTCGTTTATGAACTCAACAAGAGCTGTTTGCATATCATCAAACACTTTTTTATCGGTTCCCTGCACTTGCCGTGAATCAACCTGTACGTTACAGTTGAATTCCTGTGCAAAAAGACTAAAACATGAAAAAATAATTAAACTTAAAACAAAAATCCTCATAAAGAACAGGTTTTATAAATAGTGTCTGTCCATAAAGTCGGCAAAAATCAAAAAAATAAATATATTGCTCATTTTAACCCCCCTGTTTCCCCCCTACAATGGGGAGTTATGGTATTTATTTTTTTGATTTTTCATAACTTCAGTAGTTTAAAGACAGACACTAAATAGTATTAATAGTAGAATTTAATTATAATTGAATCGACTTGATTTTGTCGGCAATATCTTTTGCCACCTCCGGTTTTGACTTCAGTCCATATCTCTTGATATTTCCTTGTTTGTCAGATATTGTTACTTTATTTGTTTTATATCCGAAACCGGCTCCTTTATCTTTTAATGAATTTAAAACGATAATATCCAAATTTTTATTTTTCAGTTTCTTTTGTGCATTATCTAATTCATTTTCCGTTTCTAATGCAAATCCCACCAAAATCTGTCCTTGCTTTTTTTGTTTTCCTAATTCGGCAAGAATATCTTTAGTAGGTTTGAGTTTAATAGATAATTCCGACATCTTTTTTTTGATCTTCTTTTTTTCGGGCATTACAGGTGTATAATCTGCCACAGCAGCAGTCATGATGGCAATATCGGTTTTGGGGAAAACAGAAATGCAGGCATTGTACATTTCGTTTGCAGAGGTAACTTTTGTTAAATTAATATTACTATTATGTATTTCAATGCTGACAGGACCTGAAATCAATTCAACTTTTGCTCCCCTGTTGGCAAATTCATTTGCTAAAGCATAACCCATATACCCTGATGAGTTATTTCCGATAAACCTGACAGGGTCAATTGCTTCATAGGTTGGACCAGCAGAGATCAGCACTTTTTCCCCGTTAAAATCCTTTTTTTTTTGAAAGTATAATTTTAGGATGTTAACAATATTTTCAGGTTCCTGCATTCTTCCGGCGCCGCACAATCCACTTGCCAATTCACCTTCGGCAGGTTCAATTAGAGTATTCCCAAAAGATTGCAGCTTTTGAATATTTATTTTTGTGGTGGGATGAGCCAACATATCAATGTCCATAGCCGGGGCGAAAAAAACCGGACATTTTGCAGCAAGGTAAGTTGCAACTAACAAATTATCGGCGATACCATTTGCCATTTTTCCTAGAGTTGTAGCTGTTATGGGTGCAATAAGATAAATATCCGCCCAATTACTTAGTTCGATATGACTTTGCCACGCACCATCTTTCCTGTCGAAAAATTCGGAAAGAACAGGATTCTCCGATAGTGCTGAAAGTGTTAAAGGTGTTACAAAATCTTTGGCTGCCTCAGTCATTATTATTTTAACATCAGCGCCTTCTTTTTTTAATAAACGGACAAAAAAAGGAATCTTGTAGGCAGCTATACTGCCGGTAATACCGATGATTATTTTTTTATTCTTTAACACTTTATTTTATCTCAAAAGGCTTAATCCCTGTTTATTATTTGGAATTAGCCTGTTTGCTTATGTCTTGTCTAAGTTACAATATCAGGATTCATTATCTTTTTCTGAGGATTCCGATAATAAACTTTGTCATTCAAAAATTCATAAATGGCAATCAATGCTGCTTTAGGCAATCTCTCGTAGTACCTTGTAATTTCAATTTGCTCCCTGTTTTCAAATATTTCCTCAAGATTATCTTGCGAGGTGCTAAATTCCTGTATTTTTTTGCTTAACTCCTCTTTCATCTCTAATGAAATCTGGTTAGCTCTTTTAGATATAATAGCAACGGATTCATAAATATTTCCGGTAGGTTCATCAAAGTCACGAATACGTCTTGTAATTGCAACAGTGTCTGTCTTTATTTTTTTATAATCCATTCTGTTTATTTTTTAAATTAATGTCAGTTTAATTTTCCATTTCTTTTATTGCACGGTTATACATATACTCAACATCCTTATTAAAATCACTGCCGGGATACATGATAACAAAATCGTTGTAAATATCAACTGCTTCGAGATATCTTTCTTTCCTTTTAGATTTTACACTTTTAGAAGCATAAAAGTAATATGCTTTAATAGAATAAAACATGGCTTCTTCCCTGAACTCAGTATCGGGATATTCTTTAAGCAGGCTTTCAAATGAAGTAACTGCCGCTTTATATCTATCCATCTTCAGGTAAAGTTTTGCAATTTCAAATTCTTTTTTTTGCAGCTTTTCCCTTAGTTCATCTATTAATTCATTGCATTGTTCAATTCTTTCACTATTAGGATAAGCATTTGCGAATAACTGAAGTCCTTTTATGGCTTCTACGGTGTTGGTTTGATCCAATTTGTAAATTGGCGAATCTAAGTATTTACAATAAGCCGTCATAAAGGCACATTCTTCAGCTTTATCACTTCGCGGAAATGTTTTGGCAAACCGGTCGAAATAATAGCTTGCCAAAATATATTCTTTTTGATTATAATATGCATACGCATATCTATAAGAAATCGTTTCGGCTTCTTTGGTTCCCCTAAAAAACGGCATAACCTGGTCAAACAGATTTAAAGCTCTGTAATAATCCTCTCTATCATAATATTCAATAGCTTTCTCGTACTTGTATTGATAATCCTGATTTTTTTGGATTCTTTGATACTTGCTGCACGATATCAAAGCTACTGTAAATGTGATTGTTAAGATGCAGGTCAGGACTTTTTTAAACATGGGCGCAAAAGTACACTAATTTGTTGGAATTTAAAACGTAATTTTTAAGTAATTATTTTTTGTTAAAAATTAATTAAAAACTAAATTTGATAATCAATCGAATAAATTATAGATTTGCGGTTTTTATTTGGATAACAGTAATTTAAAGTTAACTTTTTTATATTATGGATATATTTGATAAGATAGATAATTACTTTGGACCGCTTGGTCAGTATATGGAACAATCGCATGGATATTATACGTTTCCAAAGCTGGAGGGAGAGATATCGAATCGTATGATTTTCAATGGGAAAGAACGCCTTGTATGGAGTTTAAATAATTACCTCGGTCTTGCCAATCATCCTGAAGTTAGGAAGGCTGATGCAGAAGCTGCCGCAAAATGGGGTTTGGCATATCCAATGGGCGCCAGGATGATGTCGGGTCAAACTAAGTATCATGAACAACTTGAGCAGGAACTGGCTGACTTTGTGGGTAAAGAATCGGGTTATTTGCTTAACTACGGCTACCAGGGAATGGTTTCAATCATTAATTCATTGGTTGACAGAAGAGATGTTATCGTATATGATTCGGAAGCACATGCCTGTATTATAGATGGCATGAGGATGCATTTCGGGAAACGCTTAGTTTATCCTCATAATAACATTAATAATCTTGAAAGGGAATTGGAAAGAGCCACAAAGCTCATCAATAAAACGGGCGGAGGCATACTGGTTATCACCGAGGGTGTTTATGGAATGGCGGGAGATTTGGGTAAATTGAAAGAAATTTCAGAACTAAAGAAGAAATATAATTTCAGACTATTGGTTGATGATGCTCATGGGTTTGGAACAATGGGAAAAACAGGAGCAGGTACCGGAGAGCATCTGGGCGTACAGGACGAAATAGACATCTATTTCGGAACATTTGCAAAAGCCATGGCAGGCATAGGTGCATTTGTTGCCGGTAATAAAAAAATGATTAACTTCCTGATGTATAATATGCGTTCGCAGATATATGCAAAATCCCTCCCAATGCCAATGGTTATCGGGGCTTTCAAACGTCTTGAATTATTGAAAACGAAGCCTGAACTGAAAGAAAAACTTTGGACAATTGTAAACGCATTGCAGTCGGGATTAAAGGAAAAAGGATTTAATCTTGGAAATACGGAATCGCCTGTTACACCGGTATTCTTTAAAGGCGGTTTGCCCGAAGCTACAAATGTAACTAAAGAACTCAGAGAAAACTTTAATGTTTTTTGTTCTATTATAATCTATCCGGTTGTACCTAAGGGTGTCATCATGTTAAGGTTGATACCTACTTCCGTACATACGCTCGACGATGTTGAATATACTATAAGTGCATTTTCAGAGATTAAAAAGAACCTTGATGCCGGTAAATATTCAACCGTAGAATTGGCAGAGATGACCCTTAAATAATACTGATTCAATTTTTCTCAATTGTTTTATTTTTCCAAAAAACTCCTTGATTAATGAGAGAGAGCACAAAGAGGAAGATATTAGGAAATGGATTATATTCTGTTTACAGAAAGATAAGATTTCTTTTGTATAAAAGAAAAAAGCTAAAAGAAAGAAAGAGGTTTTTAAAATCAGAAAATGAACAAGAGCAGGAGGAGTTCAGAAAAAGAGTTAAAGAAAAGGATTTGCAAGACAAAGCTCTTGAAAAAGGAAAAAGGAAGCAATTAAAAATAGATAAAAAACTGGAGCACGATGAGATACGAACAAGAATAAAGAAAAAAGCTGTAAAAGACAGAATTGTAAAAAAAGAGGAAAAAAGATTACTCAAACTCAAAAAAAAGGATAGAAAATATAGTCGAAGAAGACTGATAAGATATATAATAAAAAAGCAGAGAAGGAAATTTTTTTATGAAATTAAAACTTTCGACCTGAATACATTGAAAAGATGGTTTAAGGGGTTTAAAGCTATTGCCGAAAACAAAGACCAAAGGAATAACTTCCTTGTTATTTCAGCCAATTCATTTGTTTTATTTCTTTTATCTTATTTGCTGATTTATATAATAGGCCAGTTTATTACAGTATGGGTTTCAATAAGCTTTGATTATAAAACCATCCTGTTTTATTATAAAATTTATTATAACATCGACAGCGGCGACTGGATGGCTGATTCGGTAAAAATACTGTATAGCATCCAACCGGTTACAGGATTAATATTAGGAACCATATCTATAATTATTTACAGCACTTTCAGAAACGAAACCGGATTATTAAAACTGTTTTTCCTCTGGGCATTTGTCCACGGAATGGTCATGTTTTTCGGATCACTTTTAATGGGAACATTGCTTAACAAAGGATTCGGATGGGTAATTGCTTATCTTTACTATCGCGATACCGGGAAAATGATATTCTCAATTATTTCGATTTTTGCTTTGGTAGCTGTTGGAGGAGTAATATCAAAATCATTTTTAATATCAGGCAATTCATACTTTAATTTTATTAATAAACAAAACCGGAAGTTTTTATTATCGAGCCAGGTATTATTTCCAGCTATATTGGGAACAATTGTATTAATTATACTGAAAATACCAAACGATTTTTACTATGGTACAATAGAAGAAGCATTATTTGAATCGTTAAAGCTATGTACAATTGTCCTGGTTATTATCCCAATTATTGCTTCATTCAATTCATTTAACGAAATATATTTTGATGAAGAACCCCGAAGAATAAAGCTTGCCTGGAAATTCGCATTATTTACTATAATCGCCCTGATTGCATTCAGGTACGGTCTGTACGGAATTAATTTCGGGGGTGAATAAAAACCTGTCAGGTTTTGTTAATTAACTACTTGTTAGATTGATGCATTTTAAACATCTGGTAAGTAAAACCTGACAGGTTTTGTTAGGCTTTTACTTCAATACTTTTGATGTATAATATTCAACCGGGGCATATTCGTCTGTTAATATTTCCTGATCATTTTGGATTTCACCGGTAATTCTGTGCTGAAGATATTTATTCAATTCTGCATCGGCACTTATAAACCGGGGTTCTGCCGGCGATTTAAGTCCAACCAGCATTATATTCTGAAAATACTCCTTTTCCTTTTCCGAAGGATCAGGATACTGAACGGCAAACAAATAAACCTGAGGAAAGACACTTTGATATGTTGCCAGTTCGGCTCTTAAAAACTGATTGTTTTTTTTATCCAATGAAGAAATAAGGTTTGCAAATACAACTCCATTTATATTCAATATTTCATAAATTCTTTGTACAGCTTCTTTTGTTGTTAACTGGTAAGGAATTGTAATCATTGATTTATAGGCATCCATAAATACTGCGTCATATTTATTATCTGTCCGGTTTAAGAATGTTCTGCCGTCTTCATGATAAATTGATAACATCGGATCATCAGGAAGATTAAAGTGTATTTTAGCCAATTCAGTTAAACCCGGGTCAATTTCAACAACATCTATCGTTGCTTCAGGATATTTTCGCAGGTAGTCTTTTGGAAATGCATAACCCGAACCGCCGATCATCAGGGATTTTTTGAACCCCGGGTTAAAATGATCGATCAACCTGTAATATTTCAAAACTTCAAATACCAGGTCATCATCTTTATCGGTAAACATGGCTGAGCTTCTTTCATCATTAACGTTCAGCATCTTTATAGGTCTGCCTGTATTAATATCAGTTGTATTATATATAAGCACCCGGTTGTATTGCGTATCAACATCAATATAAGAATGTTTTTTGTTAGACGACCTGATCCAGAAAAAAACAAGAAACAGGGCTAAAAATATAGTAATTGCAGATTGAAGTAATTTTTTATTTCGGATAAAAAGCAAAAATGACTGTACAATTAAAATAGCTGATATGAAATAAAGAATATTAGCAAATCCATAAACAGGTATTAAAAAGAAGCCTGCCAGGAATGTTCCGATGATACTTCCCGCAGTTGACAATGCATAAAAATTTCCAACTGTTGATCCCGATGTTTGAAGATCAATAATTTTCAGCTTTACCGCATAAGGTAAAACCATACCGAGAAAAACGCTTGCCGGACCAAAAAGGACGATTGAAGAAACAACAATTTTTAGCCTGAAATCGGGAATATATTTTACAACCCTGATTAATATATAATTGTTACTGATAGCTGTAATTAAAATAAAAAAAGAAGCCAGGAGAAGAATCCACGATAAAATGATATAATCTGCTCTTTTTAAAGAAACAAGACCACCCAGCCAGTATCCTATGCTCAGGCTTCCCAAAATAATTCCTATAAGACTCGTCCAGACAAATATGGAAGTTCCAAAATAGGGTCCCATAACACGTACGCCCGATAATTCGAATATCATGGTTAAAGCTCCGGCAAAAAAAACAATCAACTCAAGGTAGTATTTCTTCATCCGTTTTTTATTTAACAAGGATTTTCCCTGTAAAAGTCATTTTGCCGGCAGTAATTTTCAATAAATAAACTCCGCCCGAACAGGAATTCATGTTAATATAAAGAGGTCCTTTTCCGGGTTCGAATTGATAATTCGTTTGTTTAACTGATTCTCCCGTTAACCCGATTATATCAACAGTACAGTTTATCCTTTTGTTACCTGAATAATTGATATAGAACTTTCCGTTGTTCGGGTTCGGAGAGATTTTATATAAACCGGAATCAGTAATTTCATGCAATCCCGAACCATCGGAAACAAGTTGTACATCTAATTCTGTAACCTGCCTGTTTTGCACTTCAACGTTTTCAATCGTTTGCTCATAATATCCGGGAGCATCAAAGGTAACTGTCCAGTTTCCTTCATAAATTGGTCTGTAATAATTACCGGTTGATCCATAAGAATAGACCCATGAGCTATCATTATCGTGATTTTCAATAAAAACTTCTGCAACAAGCGGATCGCCTGTTGCTGAATCGGTAATTGTTCCTCTTATCCCAAAAAGTGTTTGCTCCATATAGTTGAGGAACGAACGGTAGTTATACTCCCAGTAGTCGGGTAATTGGGAGGCACGTAAAATTTTCATATTAGATATTTCTAAAGTAAACTCACGGCACTGATGAAAGTAATTCATGTAATCCTGCCTGCCACCTGCAATAGTGTACCATGCATACCCATTTGTCACTCCATTGTCAAGGTCGGTAAAATATCCCGGAGGGGAATAAATATGAACTGTGTCTGCCCACTCACGTCCGACATAATACCACCAGTCGTCGTCAGCGGCAAGCAGTTCCCAGGTGTCCCACGGATAATTAAAAACTTCCGCACCGCCGTGCCAGTTGCCTGACAATACAAAATGATTGTTTTCTGCCAATTCCATGAAAGCCAGTGTTTCGGGCTGCCATTCTTCATCATCAGGGTGGGGACCATCTTCAGGGTCGGGATAGTTCCTGTTTAAATCCACCCCGTTGGAATTATACCGGGTTGCCCCGTAAACCGTGATATTTCCACCGGCGTAAGTACCGTCAGGGTTTGCAAGCGGGTTGATCCAGATATCTAAGTTTTCTACAAGGTTATTAACTTTCGGGTCTGAACCATAATTTGAAAGCAGGTAATCAATCAGCCTGAGCGAAAGAACATAGCCGGCAGTTTCATCACCGTGCATCGTGGCGGTGTACATGAACTGCGCTTCGCCTTCGTCCTGCCCCACATTGTCAGATATCCTTGCAAATAATAACTCCCTGCCTTCAACTGACTGTCCTATGCTGAATACCTGGCAAATATCAGGATAATCGGTTTGAAACTGGTACATCATGTCCAAATAAACCTCATAGGTTGGGTAAAAATCCCAGTCGCTGATCTCTTTAATATTGACCTTACCAGCCATCTTCGGTTTGATGAGCTTTCCCGGATGAGGCAGCAGTTCGATATCAATCTTAAATTCAGAAAATTTTGTAAATTCCTTTTTATTGGCATAAGCATAAATCCAATTCCGGTCTGTTTTACGATCAATGGAAATAATCCTTGTTAAAACTTCAGGATTCAGATTAGAGTTATTTTCAAATCTGAAATATATCTCTCCACTGTCTTTAAATAATTCATCGGTATTGCTCAATCCTGATACAACCTGGCTTTGGCTGAAATTTAAAAGGAGAGAAAAAGCTAAGATACAAAGAATAGGTCTGACTTGTTGCATTTTTTTAGAATTTAGTATTTATGCAAAATTAGTAAAGTTATTTAAACTGGTGCTAAATGAGAATACGAAATTTTTTATGCACAACTTACTATAAAGCAATGATTGAAATGAATCCGTCCGTACGGATGGATAGATTAATATATTATTTCGACATTCGTTAAGTTTATACCTACCCGACTGTGTCATTCAGGCGGGCGTATTAGTATAACTGAAGTTGGGAATGGAAAGTCTTATATGTTTTTCAGCTTTATATTGGGATTACAAATCCCTGTATTATTTACATCCGGATTAGCTTATGCTCACGGCTGCCGCTCAAATCCGGATGAGCGGGTTGCCAATTACGAATCTGAAATTTATAAATACGTACTAACTTCGTGTAGTCTGTACGGACGAATACCTGCCCTAACCTATTTCTTTACCTGTATCTTCTTATTAATTAAATTCTCTCCGGCAATAATACGTACAATATAAATTCCTTCTTTCAAATCAGAGATGTTCACTCTCACTAAGTTGGAGGAAACATGGTGTGTATAAACAACTTCACCCATAATATTCAGGATCGATATAAATTGAAGATTCTCTGTGAAAGAAATATAAAGTATATCTTTTACAGGGTTTGGATAGATTTTTATTTCTGTTGCATCAACTGTATTTATGCCTGTTAATTCATCCACGGTAATGTAATCATCTATGGTTTTCGTATCCGAACCATAATCATTGGTAACTGTAAGAGTTACGTCGTATGTACCAGGCGTGTTATAAGTGATTAACGGATTTTGTTCATTGGAAGTAGCGGGTGTACCACCTTCAAAAACCCATTCCCGGGTTGTCGGGTTATTTGTTGATAAATCGGAAAACTGAACTGATTCTCCTTCAAAGATGGTTGTTGTATCTGCCGTAAAATCCGCAACAGGTGCAAGTGCCGGAGGAATACAACTAATGTTTGCCGACCAGCCGGATTCATTTACTGAGTAATCGGAATGGAACTGAAAGGTAAGCGCTCCGTCTTCGTTTGTTGCAGTAATCGTTCCCGGTGAGGTAGTCCCACAATATTTTCCTATAAGAGGTGAAGAAGTATTTGATCCGTCAAATATTTTGAGCCAGTCGTAATCGCAGCTTGAGTGCCATTCAACATTGAAAGAAGTGAATTGGCATTCTATCTTGTTATCGGTTTCACCCGGAAGTACTGTCATTGTAAAATCTTCATTATCGTTGTAATCGGCTGTTGGTCCGCCTGAATCATAAAAAATTCCTTCGCATGTGGTAACAGTGGTGTTTTGCATGAAATACTCAACGCTGACTGTAATATAATCTGGTTTAGTAATGGTTTGCGTATTGGTTCCGTCAGAAACAGTCAGAGAAACATCATACGAGCCGGTTGTGGTATAAACAATTCCGGTTGGGTTTTGCTGAGTTGATGAAGAAGGGGTTCCTCCCTCAAATGTCCACTCCCAGCTTACGGGATTTCCAAAGGTCATATCTGTAAAATCAACACTCCCACCTGCCGGAACAGCAGTAGCACTTGCAATAAAGTCGGGAATGAGATTACCCGGAACAAGCTGAACATCTAATTGTGTAACCTGCCTGTTTTGTACTTCCACATCTTCAAAAGTTTGCGGATAATATCCTGGTGCTGTAAAGGTAACATCCCATGTTCCTTCAAAAATCGGTCTGTAATAATTTCCTGTTGATTCATAAGAATAGACCCATGAGCTATCAATATCGTGATTTTCAATAAAAATCTCAGCAACAAGCGGATCGCCTGTATTTGCATCGGTAACCGTACCAATGATACCAAAAAGGGTTTGCTCCATATATTGAAGGAACGAACGGTAATTATAATCCCAGTAAGCCGGTAATTGATTTGCAGGTAAAAGTTTGATATTAGATATTTCTAAAGTAAACTCACGGCACTGATGGAAGTAATTCATGTAATCCTGCCTGCCACCTGCAATAGTGTACCATGCATACCCATTTGTTACTCCATTGTCAAGGTCGGTAAAATATCCCGGAGGGGAATAAATATGAACTGTGTCTGCCCACTCACGTCCGACATAGTACCACCAGTCATCGTCTGCGGCAAGCTGTGCCCAGGTGTCCCACGGATAATTAAAAACTTCTGCACCGCCGTGCCAGTTGCTTGACAATACAAAATGATTGTTTTCTGCAAGAGCCATAAAAGCAAGTGTTTCAGCCTGCCATTCTTCACCGTCAGGATGAGGACCATCTTCAGGGTCGGGATAATTCCTGTTTAAATCTACCCAGTTGGCATTATACCGGGTTGCCCCGTAAACCGTGCTGTTTCCACCGGCGTAAGTACCGTCAGGGTTTGCAAGCGGGTTGATCCAGATATCTAAGTTTTCTACAAGGTTATTAACTTTCGGGTCTGAACCATAATTTGAAAGCAGGTAATCAATCAGCCTGAGCAAAAGAACATATCCGGCGGTTTCATCACCGTGCATAGTGGCAGTGTACATAAACTGCGCTTCGCCTTCGTCCTGCCCCACATTGTCTGATATCCTGGCAAATAATAACTCCCTGCCTTCAACTGACTGTCCTATGCTGAATACCTCGCAAATATCAGGATAATCGGTTTGAAACTGGTACATCATATCCAGGTAAGCCTGGTAAGTCGGGTAAAAATCCCAATCCGTTATTTCCTTTTTATTGATATCATCAAGCATTTGGGGGTTTATTAATTCACCGGGACTGGGAAGGATAGTGTAATCTATGCCAAGTTCAAGGAACTTCACAAATTCTTTTTTATTGGCATAAGCATAAACTATATTTTCTTTAATGTTATCTAAGGAAATTATACCGGAAAGATGTTGTATTTCTTTACCCGACTCAATCGCAAACCTGAAATACACCTCTCCTTTGTTTTTAAATATTTCCTGTACATCTTGCCGGTTTTGTGCTATCAGAGTAATGCTAAAAAAAACAAACAATGCTACTTTAAAAAGTTTAATAATCTTCATTCTAAATCTATTTTTAAAAATGCGACGAAATATTAAATGTTTTTTACTTGTATTAATTGTATTGAAATGACATGTGTGATCTGTAAAAGGTTGCTTAAAGGGAGGTATAATATTCGTTATATTTTGGTATGTATAACACCCGTATTAACTTTATTGTGTTAATTATTTGTTATGAAATCAGGCATCTTTCATAAAGATTGAGTCCACTCCAAAAAGTCACTTTTTCGCCACTAAACCACTAAACTCTTCAATGAGAGTGCTCAATTTGTTGTAAACAGCTTTATTAACTTTTACCAATGGCAGGCGGAGATTGTTCTTACATAATCCTAAAATATCAAGCGCTGCTTTTATGCCACTGGGATTACCATCTTCAAACAATGTGTTTATTATTTCTAACAACTTAAAGTGCTTCTCTCTCGCTTTGTTAAACTGACCTTTTAAACCCAAATTTACCATTTCAGATAATTCAGCAGGAAAAGCATTCGCTATAACAGAAATAACACCATCAGCGCCAATGCTTAACAATGGAAGTGTTAAAGCATCATGACCTGATATAACTAAAAAATCTTTAGGTTTATTTTTAATTATCTCCATGATTTGCACAAGGTCACCGGAACATTCTTTAATTCCAACAATATTTCTGACATCTTCAGCTAACCGCAAGGTAGTTTCGGCTGAAATATTAACGCTTGTCCGTGATGGCACATTATGTAAAAACACAGGAGCCGGGCTTGCACCTGCAATTGTTTTATAGTGGTAGTATATTCCTTTTTGCTGGGGTTTGTTATAATAAGGAGTTACTGATAAAATGGCATCAATATCCTCAAAAGAAAGAGATTTAATATTATTAATAACTTCCTGCGTATTGTTCCCTCCTACCCCTAACATAACAGGCACTCTTTTGTTAACCGTTTCAATAAAAAAATTAGTTATTGCGTTTTTTTCATCTTTTGATAAGGCTGCGGCTTCTGAGGTTATGCCAAGCACAAGTATATAATCTACCCCACCATTAATTACATATTCAATGATTTTTTCTAATGAAGTGAACTCAATAGTTCCGTATATGTGAAAGGGCGTAACAACTGCCACACCGGTTCCGGTAAATTTTGCAGCCATGCTATTTGCTTTTTATGATCAATAAATAATGAAGGATTTGTTCAATAAAGGTATCTATGGATAATGAATTGTTTACTTTTATCATCAGATCGTAATATTTTTTATGGTTTTCACTGTATCTGCCAACTTTAAGTCTCGATTTTGACAGCCCTGAAATAAACTGAATGACAAACACATCCTCCATGCATAAATCAATCAGTATATCCCACTCTTTATTAATAAATTCTTTGATATATTCATTTTTAGGACCGCCAAACCAGTTTAAATCCTTTTGATCAAAGTAATATCCTGAATAAGCTGCAATGCAATAATCCGGAATCGATTTGCGATTTACAAAACCAATAGCCATTACCTGTCGCTTTGCAGTGGTCAAATCTTTTATAAGTAATTTAACTTTTTTAAAAATTTCCTGGTTTGTAACATTATAGACTATCCCCACAGTTTTAGCTTCATTCAGATTTACAAGTTTTTTATTTCGTTTAAGATTATTCAGTTTACGATAAAAAATGTACTTGCCTGCTGATTGTTTTATTACGGAAATAATACTCACTACTAATTATTAATTTAAATTATCTCAATAAAAGGGAAGCCAAATTTAACAATAAAAACTACCTAATTTCGAAAATCTTTAAATCTTTGGAAAAAATTTCTTTTCTTTGAATAAATTTTTAATATAAATGTCGAATCGTCTTGTGAAAAAAATACCACGCTTTTTCGGGTTCAGGATTTATTTATCTTCAACTATCCTGTATTATTGGCTCATCCTGCCTTTTGTGTTAATACTTACCATTAAATATGCTCCTGATCTGAGAGGAAAAGGACAATTAAATAATAGCCAGGAAAAAAATCGGAAAGACAGTCTGGAAATAACATTAGATACTACAAATAAGGTATATAAAAAGTTTATTGACGAAAGTATTACACCCGACACATTAATCGAAAGTCTTATCGGAATCCAAAACAGTCAGGATTCCCTAAGTAATATTAACATTAATATTGGCCCTTTGCAAGTGAAGATGGATGAAGCAAAAAACGATCAGGCAACCGAAGAAGGAAATAAAATTAATGAAGCCTTTAACTTTTTGTTTAACCTGCTGTTGATTAGTTTTTTATTGGGGTTTATTTTCAACCTGCCATTAAAACGATATTTTTCAAGAAAACGGAAGAATAAAAAAATTTCACCCAGGTTATTCAATTTTTGTAAAAGGTTTTTACTTAAATCTCCTTTAATAAATGCCGGAATACTGTCTCTTGCTTATGTAATTGCTCATGGATATATGTTATATTTCATTTTTTCGGAAAACGCATTTAAAACTGAATTTGAAGAAAGTCTTTTTATCAATCTGTTTTATATTTCTTTAACTGCTTCTGTTCTTTCTTTATTATTTGTTTATTTCTGGGAAAAGCACAGGGTTCATATTAAATATATCGAGCATGTCTTTGGGAAAGAAGAACTTCGAAAAAGAATTTTTAATTTGAAAGTCGGAAGGATTAGAAACCGCATGTTGATCTCTGCAGCAATGACTACTCTTTTGCCTTTAACCATTGTTATTTTATACCTTTTTTTAAGTGTTACATATCTTGACGAATTAAAATATACTGAATATACTGCAGATCAAGAGAAAATCCTGGTTGGCGATTATATGATGTTTAAAGACCTGTTCACAAATTCTTCTGATGATATCAGCCTCCCCGGTTGGCTGTTTTATATTAATGCAATTAATAGCTTTTTCATGTTCATAGGAATTGGCAGCAGTATATTTATCGCTTTCGTTTATATTTTATTCTTTGTAAAATGGACTACCCAGGATATTGTGCACCCTGTTAAAGAACTGCTTGCAAATATGAAAGAAACCGGAAAAGGGGAAATGAATAATTTTGGAATAGTACGTACTAATGATGAAATTGGCGAACTAACCGAAGGCTATAATGAAATGACCCAAAAACTTGGTGAATATATTCAAAATATTTCGAGGATGACAGATGCTTATTTCCGCTTTGTGCCTCGTCAGTTTCTCGATTTTCTCGGGAAAAAGAGTTATGTTGATATCAAGTTAGGCGACCAGGTTCAAAAAGACATGACCGTTCTTTTTACCGATATACGGTCTTTTACTGAAATTTCGGAGCAAATGACTCCCAAAGAGAATTTTGATTTTATTAATTATTACCTGGGATATATGGAACCGGTTATCAGAAATAACAATGGTTTTATCGATAAATTCATTGGCGATTCTATTATGGCTCTGTTTAGCGATAATGCCGAAGATGCTATCAATGCCTCCATTGAAATGCGAATTAAGCTGTCGCAGTTCAACCAGGTAATGGACCAGTTTGGAAAGCCGGCAATAAACAGCGGAATAGGTATTCACAGCGGAAGTTTGATGCTGGGTGTTGTTGGAGGAGAAGGCAGAATGGACGGTACGGTAATTTCAGATGCGGTGAATCTTACATCACGCTTAGAAGGTCTGACTAAAATATATGGTAGTGCTATTATTATCAGCCAGGACACCTTGATAAAATTAAATGATCCTACGCAATATAATTATAGATTTCTTGATATTGTTAAAGTTAAAGGGAAAAAAGAAGCAGTCTATATTTTCGAGATTATTGATGGCGATTCGGACGATATTAAACAATTAAAACTAAAAACCAAAGAACAGTTTGCCGAAGGAATAAACAATTACAAATTAAGGAAATTCAAAGAAGCCTTAAAATCATTTAAATATGTGCATGATTTGAATAATCACGATAAAACTGCTGAATTATATTTAGCCCGTTGCGAAAATTTCATAAAACATGGTGTACCGGATGATTGGGACGGAATTCAAACGATTAAATGGAATTAAACTTTATTAGTTATATTACGTTTAAAATGTATTATTTAATTAAAAGTATATTGACTTATGGATTTTGAAGGAGCGAAGAAATTTATTATTAACAAATTACAAAAAGAAATAAAACCGGATTTGTCTTATCATTCGATTGACCATACATTAGATGTATTACAAGCTGCAATTCGTTATGCTGAAATGGAAGGAGTGAATGGACATGACCTTGAACTGATAAAAGCCGCTGCTTTATTTCATGATGCAGGTTTTGCAGAAATATATGATGGGCATGAAAAAGCTTCAGTAAGGTTAGCTTACGAATCTTTACCGGAGTTTGGCTATACAAATGAAGATATTAAACTAATTGAAGGAATGATCCTTTCCACTGAAATACCTCAGCATCCTTCAACTCATCTTGAAAAAATAATTGCCGACGCTGATCTCGATTATATTGGCAGAGACGACCTTTTTGTTATCGGACAACGACTTCAGTACGAATGGAAATTACATGGAAAAGTATCATCGCTCAGGGAATGGCATGAAAAACAACTGGAGTTCCTTAAAAACCACGAATATTTTACTAAATCAGCACAAAAGCTGAGAAATAATAAGAAGCAGGAAAACATCATGGAACTGGAAAATCTTTTACGTTTAAAAAAATAAATCATTCCAGATATTTTTCTATTTAAAAAAATTCCTATTTTTGTCTGAAATTAACAGAACATAATCCAAATTCAAAGTTTATGGACACAAAAATGAATAACATTATTTTAGTTCCGACCGATTTCTCTGAAGTTTGTAAAAACGCCATGAATCAGGCGGTGGAAGCAGCAAAGTATTTAAAATATAAAATTGCTTTACTGCATGTGATTGATAAAAGCACAAAGGCTCAGTTAAAAAAAGATGGTGAAGGAGCCGATGCCATTAATACAAAACTGAGTAAACTCGCAGAGAAAATCAATTCTGAACATAACGTTGAAGTTGATACTATTGCAAGAGAAGGCGATATTTTTACAACCATTGGTGAAGTTGCAAAAGATATTGGCGCTAACCTGTTATACCTTGGAACTCATGGCAAAGTAGGTATGCAAAAGTTAACCGGCAGCTTTGCTATTAAAGTTGTTACCAGCTCTCCTGTACCTGTGGTTGTTATTCAGAAACGACCTTTTGATAAAGGATACAAAAAAATCGTTTTACCAATCACCAGCGATGCAGGTCCGTGGGAAAAGACAAGGTGGGCTTCTTTCATCGCGAAAAACTTTGATGCTGAAATTGACATTTTACAGCTTGATAGTACACATCTAAATGAAGCAGTTAAAATTATCACTAAACACTTTGATAAAGAAGGTGTAAAATATAAAATTGAAAAAACTGCAAGCAGTAATTTCTCAAAACAAGTCATTGATTATGCCACTGCCAATGTCGCAGATATGATAATGATCATGACCAATCCTGATAAAAGTTTTTCAAAATTCCTGCTTGGAAGCTATGATGAAGAAATGATATTTAACACATCCCAGATTCCGGTAATGTGTATAAACCCGAGGAAATACAATTGGGAGAAGATATTTAAGATTTAAGATTTTAGATTTTATAAATAGAAATAGAACTGTCGGATTTTTCTGACAGTTTTTTTATTTTCAACCTTCCAGAGTCTGAATCCCGATTGTTATCGGGATGGAAGAGTTGAGCAGTTAATTATCAACAGGCAAGAAAGAATACTTCCCGGAATAATTCAACATCTGATTGGTATAATCATCAGGATATTTAATTTGTATATCAATTATTTCACCATTCTCAACCACGGGCAGGAGAACCGGATTTATAAAACCGCCATAAGGAGCAATGTTCAGCTTTTCAAAACGCTCTTTTACCTCCTTGTGTAGAACAGGGTCAACTATTACTCCGTAAATTTCTACAAGTTTTTTACCTGCTTCATAATCACCTTCCGATTTGATCCTCTGTACTTCGGCAAGCAACTCTCCGAACAGTTCCCTCAGCTTTTTGTAATCATTGATCTTATAATATGTCTTACCATCCCTGACAACCATCTCTATTACATTTTCATCTTTTCCTTTTTCGTAACACCACTTTGAAATCAACTGGCGGTTGCGCATATGAGCCTGTTCGATATTTTTGCCCGGCTCAATCCTGCTAAGCTGGGACATCAGTCCATTCCTGATATAACTATTATATTCGGTTTTCGATACGTCATAATTCGGCATAATGCCAAGGTCGATCATTTTCTGATCCATCAGATAGTAAAGCGCAAACAGGTCTGCACGCGCTTCCTCAAGCGCCGAATGGTAATTCTTTAAGGCTTCCGGGTTCGTTCCTGGTAATAACTGTCCTGAACCATGTCCCAGGCACTCATGCAGGTCGGTGTGAAGGTTAGATGCAAGCGAGCCGTATTTTTTAGCCAAATCAATTTCTTCCCGGGAGTAACAGAATTCTTCAAGGAAACCATTCCCAAGCGCTGCCTGATCATAAGCATAAGTAATATTTTCCATAGTTATCGATTTTGAACCATGTTCTTTCCTTATCCAGTCGGCATTCGGGAGGTTTATACCAATAGGAGTTGACGGATAGCAATCGCCGCCAAGCTGGGCAACTATAATGACCTTAGCCGTAACGCCTTTAACTTCTTTCTTTTTAAATCTCGGATCGGTTGGAGATTTTTCTTCAAACCAGAGAGCATTATTACTAATTATCTCTGTCCGTTTTGTAGCCTCAATATCTTTAAAATTCACTACCGATTCCCAGGTGGCTTTCATACTCAATGGATCTCCATATACTTCGGTAAATCCGTTCACGAAATCAACACGTGAAGCCAGATCATTTACCCAGAGCACATTGTATTCGTCAAAAGTTTCAAGGTCGCCGGTTTTATAAAATTCGATCAGTTTTTCAATGACAGCTTTTTGTTGGTCATTTTCTGCAACTTCTGCAGCTTTTTCTAACCAGAAAACAATCCCTTCCAAAGCTCCTGAGTATAATCCATCAATTTTATATACTTCTTCTTCTATCTGTCCGTTTTCCTTTACTAATTTAGAGTTCAATCCGTAAGAGACAGGCGTTTCATCTTCCTGATCTTTCATTTGTGCATAAAAATCTTCAGCTTCATTTTCAGTAACACCTTCATAAAAATTACAGGCTGATGCTTTAATCAGGTCTTTTGCCGAATCAAGGCTTACACGTTTGTGAGCAATGGTAGGGTCAAAAATTATGCTTGTCAGTTTCGGGATAAGGTCATTGACCGTTTCCCCTTTATTAAGTGGGAAATCGGCTCCTTCAGAGTTATTCATTAGTTCAGTAAAATATTCGGTTGAAAATCCGGGAACAAATTTATCAGTAGAATAATGGTGATGAATTCCATTGGAGAACCAAACGCGTTTCAGGTAAACGACAAAGTTTTTAAAATCCTCCGAATCACGATCACCGTTGTAATGTTTATAAATTTCTTCAAGTGTTTTACGAATTAAGAGGTTGTGTTTGTAATTCTGGTCGAAAATAATATCTCTTCCGCACAATGCCGATTCGCTCAGGTAATAGAGAATCTTTTTTTGTTGTAACGACAGGTCTTCAAATCCCGGTATCTGATACCTCATGATTTTGAGGTCGGCAAACTGTTCGAGCAGGTATTTAAAATCATCTTTTTTTACTATTTCTTTTTCTGTTGACTTTGTCCTTTCTCCTGAATTACATGAAAACAGTACAATACTCATTGCTAATACGATTAAGTTATTCAGTTTTTTCATTTTTATTGATGTTTATTATGTGTTGATTTTCCATAACAGGTATCACATTAGTTGAATTCAATGTGAACGAATATTCAAGCACATCATCAAGTCCCATTCTTTTCAGCCTGTGGCGATGCAGGGCTTTCTCAATGTAACCTAACATATTTTCTTTGCCGGTTTTCCATATATCTAAAGCTACTGTAGCAGAATCGCAAAAAAGCCTGAAATTCGGGTATTCCAGTAAAGATTCAACCAAAGCGCCGGCAAAGAAGGAATCTTCAAGGTTAAATTTATTTTTCCATCCTGCACAAAGAATAACAACGTTTTTATCTTGTGCTGCAAGCCATTCGGCAAGAGGCTTCAGGTTAGTAAATGCACCGATTACTACTTTTTCGGCAGACTTAGCCATTTCAATTGCATGAGTACCATTGGTAGTGCTGTAAACGATGGTTTTGCCAACAACCTCCGGAGTCATAAAGTTGAAGGCAGAGTTCCCGAAGTCGGCAAAATCCGGCACAATGCCATCTCTCTCAGAAGCTACAAGAAAACCTTTCTTTTTATATTCCCTTGCTTCATCAAGGCTGGCAACGGGAATGATCTTTTTCACACCATTGTCGAATGCAGAACAAATAGAGGTAGTGGCTCTCAGAATATCCACAATGACAACTATAAAATTCTCATGGGTTAGCCTGTCTTCGTATAGTCTTGGTGAAAAGCAGACTTCTATGGTGTTTTTATTGTTTTCCATTATTTATAAAATGGGATCCGCACTATCTTTGCTTTTAATAATTTATTCCTTACTTTAATAAAAATTTCCGTATCAAATTTTGAGAACTCTTTTTTCACATATCCCATACCAATGGCTTTATTCAGTGCAGGTGCCATTGTGCCGGAAGTAACTTCACCGATGTTGTTTCCATCCGCATCACAAATCTCATAATGCTGGCGCGGAATACCCCTGTCAATCATTTCAAATCCCCTGAGTCTGCGCGTTACTCCTTCTTCTTTTTGTTTTAAAAGATATTTTTTGTCGATAAAATCCTTTTCATCCGTAAATTTGGTGATCCATCCCAATCCTGCTTCAATTGGTGAAGTGTTATCGTTAATATCATTTCCATACAGGCAGAATCCCATTTCCAATCGCAAAGTATCCCTTGCTCCCAGACCAATGGGTTTAATGCCGAACTCCTCCCCTGCCTCAAAGACCGCCTTCCAGATTTTAGGAGCGTCTTCATTTGCCATGTAAATTTCGCAACCACCAGATCCTGTATATCCCGTAGTTGAAAAGATAACGTCGTCAACACCCGCAAAATTCAACTTTTTAAAAGTGTAATACTCCATATATTCAACCGGTTCATTAGTTAGTTTTTGCATAGCTTTTAAAGCAAGAGGACCCTGAACAGCCAATTGGGCTATTTCATCGGAAGCATTGTACAATTCTTTCCCAACTTCCAAACCGAATTTTTTTCCTTGTTCAACCAGCCAGTTCCAGTCCTTTTCAATATTGGCTGCATTGATCACGAGAAGATAAATCTCTGAATTTATCCTGTAAACCAACAGGTCGTCCACAATTCCCCCTTTCCCGTTTGGGAAGCAGGAATACTGCACCTTGCCATCTGTTAATTTTGATGCATCGTTGGAAGTAACCCACTGAACAAAATCCAATGCTTTTGGACCCTTTACCCAAACCTCGCCCATATGCGACACATCAAAAACGCCAACTGCTTTTCTAACGGTTAAATGTTCCTTAATAAGACCTTCGTATTGAACAGGCATGTAATAACCGACAAACTCAACCATTTTTGCACCGAGTTCTTCATGAAACTTAGTAAATGCTGTATTTTTCATTATTATAGTTTTTTTAATCAACGATTTTTATAACGGCGCAAAAGTATAAAAAATGAGTTGATGAATAAGTATTAATAGTTCTAAATTAGTTATTAGTTTTTGTACTTTTGCCTGATTTTTACGGAAATATAATTATATTTGCCCGCTAATTATGAATGATAAACAGAAAACAATTGCCGCTACTGTGACGGTTTCGGGTAAAGGATTACATACTGGCATGGATGTAATGCTTAAATTTAATCCTGCACCTGCCGGGTATGGTATCCGGTTCAAAAGAGTGGATATCGAAGGACAACCTGTCATCAAAGCCGATTGCGACAATGTTACAGATACAAACAGGGGAACAACCATAGGAAACAATAGCTCACAAATCAGCACTATTGAACATGTGATGGCTGCATTGGCAGGGATGGAAATTGATAATATCCTTGTTGAGGTTAATAATTTTGAAACACCTATCCTTGACGGAAGTTCAAAATATTTTACCGAAGCTCTTGTAAAAGCAGGCATTGAAGAACAAGAAGCAGAAAAAAAATATTTTGAAATCGATAAAGTGCTTACATATACCGATCCTGAAAATAAACTGGAAATGCTTATTATCCCTTCTGACGAATTCAGGATTTCCGTAATGATTGATTTTGAAACTGAAGTTCTGTCCACACAAAATGCCACACTCGACAAAATAAGTGATTTTAATAAAGAAATTGCTAATTGCCGGACTTTTGTTTTTCTGCACGAGCTTGAATACCTTCTTAATAACAACCTTATAAAGGGTGGTGATCTTAGTACTGCAATCGTATTTGTAAATCGCATCATCTCACAGGAGGAATTAGACAGGCTAGCCAAGCTGTTTAACAAACCTTCGGTAAAGGTTCTTAGAAAAGGAATACTAAACAACCTAAACCTATATTTCGAAAATGAGCCTGCCAGGCATAAGTTGCTCGATGTTATAGGTGATATTGCATTGGTTGGAGTACCGATAAAAGGGCATATTATAGCCAAAAAACCCGGACATAAAGCCAATATTGAATTTGCTAAAATAATAAAACAATATATCGTGGAGAAAGAAAAAAACAGGTTTAAACCGCCGTTTGATCTTATTAAGCAGCCGATTTATGATATTAACGATATTAAAAAAATGCTGCCGCATCGACCACCTTTCCTTTTGGTTGACAAGATCATCGATATGGACGAAAAACATATTGCCGGCGTAAAAAATGTTACAATGAACGAAGGTTTTTTTGCAGGACATTTCCCTGATGAACCGGTAATGCCAGGTGTACTTCAGATTGAGTCAATGGCTCAGACAGGTGGTATATTTATGTTAAATAAAATTGATAATCCGGAAAACTATCTTACTTATTTTCTGAAAATTGACAATGTAAAATTCAGGAATAAGGTGGTTCCCGGAGATACGCTTGTTTTTGTATGTACGCTAATATCTCCTATACGTCGAGGTTTATGCCACATGAAAGGTATTGGATATGTGGGTAATAAACCGGTTATCGAAGGCGATCTGCTTGCTCAGATAACTAAAAAGAACAATAATAAAAAATCATAACTGAATTATCATGAATCAACCTTTAGCATACGTACACCCCCAGGCAAAAGTTGCCAAGAACGCCGTTATTGAACCTTTCGTTAACATTGAAAGAAATGTAGAAATAGGCGAAGGCACATGGATAGGCTCTAATGTAACTATAATGGAAGGTGTTCGTATCGGAAATAACTGCAAGGTGTTCCCTGGTGCTGTTATCGGAGCCATTCCACAGGATTTAAAATATTCAGGAGAGGACACATCAGTAGAAATTGGCGACAACACTACTATCCGCGAATTTGCTACCATTAACCGCGGAACAAAAGCAAGCTGGAAAACAATTATTGGAAAAAATTGCCTGCTGATGGCTTATGTGCACATTGCTCACGACTGTAGAATAGGTAATAATGTTATTCTTGCCAATGCTGTGAACCTTGCCGGACATATTGAAATAGACAAATATGCGCTTATCGGAGGTCTCTCTGCCATTCACCAGTTTGTGAAGATCGGAACTCATGTTATTATTTCGGGCGGCTCATTAGTTAGGAAGGACGTCCCGCCTTATACCAAAGCCGCAAGAGAACCTCTGTCTTATGCCGGAATAAATTCAATAGGATTGCGAAGGTATGGTTTCTCCAATGAAAAGATCAATGAAATACAGGATATTTACCGCTATCTTTACGTAAAAGGTCTTAATGTTACCCAGGCTGTAAGATACATAGAGGCTAATATGCCCTCAAGCCCCGAAATGGATGAGATCATTGCGTTTATATCCCGGTCAACAAGAGGAATAATGAAGGGATATACGAGAATTCCGGGGAATACATTAAACACTCTGTTGAATGACTGATTACGATTAATGAATGACAAAGGGAAAATTTTTAAAATAAAAATATCAAATAACCTATATTATGGCAACAACATCTGATTTCAAGAATGGATTAACAATTGAAATGAATAACGATCTGCTTACCATTGTTGAGTTCCAGCATGTGAAACCGGGTAAAGGACCTGCTTTTGTACGTACCAAACTAAAAAGCCTGAAAACAGGTAAAGTTATATCGCATACATTTAATGCAGGTGTTAAGATTGATATAGCCCGCGTTGAAAGAAGGCAATACCAGTACTCATATAAAGATGATTTCGGTCATCACTTTTTAAATACCGAAACCTGGGAAGAAGTTACAATCCAGGAAGATATTATCAGTGCACCACAATTCCTGAAAGACGGGCAGGAAGTGGAAATCCTTTTCCATGCCGATACAGAGACACCTCTAACATGTGATATGCCTGCTTATGTTGTGCTTAAAATCACTTATACCGAGCCGGGCGAAAAAGGCAATACAGCTACAAATGCTCTCAAAGATGCAAAACTTGAAACCGGTGCCACAGTTAAAGTTCCGCTCTTTGTAAATGAAGGAGAAAAAATAAAAGTTGATACACGTTCGGGGGAATATTCTGAAAGGGTGAAATAATTTTAGATTTTAGATTGAAAAAACCTTCCAGAGTTTGAGGGTGAAAAACCTTCCAGAGTTTGCAAAACCTGGAAGAGTTTAAGGGGACAATTCCCAAATAAACAATAATAATTAATGAAATTTGAAAAGCCTCAAAAATTAAAGAATATAGCTTTGATCATCAATGCTGAATTTGATGGTGATCCGGATTTTATTGTAAGCGGCATTAACGAAATACATATGGTGGAATCTGGCGACCTGACTTTTGTTGACCATCCTAAATATTATGAAAAGGCGCTTTCTTCCAAAGCAACAACTATCCTGATCAATAAAAAAACAGAACGCCCTGAAGGAAAGGCATTATTGTTTTCTAAGGATCCTTTTTCGGATTATATGAAGCTGGTAAAAAAATTCAAACCTTTTGTTCAAGCTAACAGCATGATAAGCGAAACAGCGGATATAGGAGAAGGAACCATTATACAGCCCGGTGTGTTTACCGGTAATAATGTAAAAATCGGGAAGAATTGTATTATTCATGCCAATGTCAGCATTTACGACCATACTATTATTGGCGACAATGTCATTATCCATTCCGGAACTGTTCTCGGCGCTGATGCCTTCTATTTCCAGAAAAGGGAAAACAAAACCCTGAAATTTGAATCATGCGGAAGGGTTGTTATAAAAGACAATGTGGAAATAGGCGCTTGCTGCACTATTGACAAAGGCGTTTCAGGAGATACGATTATTGATGAGTACACAAAATTTGATAATCATATCCAGATTGGACACGATACTTATGTGGGTAAAAGATGCCTTTTTGCATCAGCTGTTATCATAGGTGGCGTTTCAAGAATTGAAGATGATGTTATTTTATGGGGACAAGTTGCTATTGACAAAGACCTTACCATAGGAAAAGGAGCTGTTATTTTGGGGACTTCCGCTGTTGGTAAAAGCCTTGAGGGTAACAAAGTGTATTTCGGTGCGCCTGCAATAGAAGCCCGAAAAAAATGGAAAGAACTGGTGATGATTAGGAAGTTACCGGAGATTTACGAAAAACTAAATAATATTACAACAGGTGCCTGAAGGGCAATAAAATCCACTCGAAAAACTTTTGTATTGCCGAACGGCGAAGCCATATTTCATAATTAAATTCTTCGCTATTGCTAAGGGTTTCTTTGATATGCTTATCTATTTGATCAAGTACATTTTTCTCCTGGCTTACCACAACTATCTCGTGTTGATACCTGAAACTTCTGTAGTCAAAATTAGGTGAGCCGATCGAAAATACATCTTTATCCACCATCATCATTTTCGCATGGAGATTGTGTGGCACATAAAATATAATTTTTATCCCGTTTTTATGTAATGGCCCCAGATACCTGTTTCTAAGAATATTGATCAATCCAACGTCGGAATGTTTTGGCATAATTACTTTTACATCCACACCTCTTTTGGCTGCATCGCTCAACGCTTTTCTTACAAGGAAGCCTGGCAGAAAATATGGTGTCTCGATCACAATCTCATTTTTGGCATTTTTGATCAATTCAATAAACCTTTTTCTTATTCTTTGTTTGGTTAAAGAAGGAACGTCCCTGATAATCTCGTAATTATCCTTAGTAATCTTATAAATATTGATCAGTTTTTCTAAAACATATTTATTATAGATTTTAAAATGCTGGAGAAATACTTTTTTAAAAGAGGATGTCAGATCCGACTTGATCCTGAGCATTGATTCACGCCAATTAAGCGAGTAGTCAGTGAGGTTTGCCGATCCGATATAAGATATTTTATCATCAATAATCAATAGCTTCCTGTGGTTACGCCGATGGTTTTTAGTGAAAAAATCCCAGAAAAATTTCAGTTTCTGAAAATACCGTACCTCTCCCCCCTTTTTAATCAATTCACTAAAAAAATTTGAGGGCAGCGATGTACCCCAGGAGTCCACCAAAAGCTTGATCTCAACACCTTCTCTGCTCTTCCTGGTTAGAGCATCCTTGAATTTAATTCCGATGGAGTCATTGTTAAACCTGTAAGTCTCCAGATAAATATAGTTACATGCATTTTCAATATCATTGAGCATTGCGTTGTAGAACTTTAATGGATCATCAAACAACATATATTCCGGAGCTAATTTTTCGGGCATCTGATTAAAAAATTTAAAAATTGCATAACTCACTTTTGTTTTGGCAGTGCCGGTACGAAATTATAAAAAATTGAGCTATCAGTACTTTTAATTGTTATATTTATATGAAAAAACTCCAACAATAGATTGTTCCACTGCTTCATTGTTTAATTGCTTCATTGTTTTACTGTTCCCGTGCCCTTCCTCATCAGTATTTGTGTGCCGGTAAGTGCGAAGTATAATCCGGATGGAAATAATACAAGGATAAGTTACCTGTTTTTTAATTTCGCATCCTGCACCGGGGGGGCTATTACGTTATCACCTATTACATATTGAAGTAAAATTACAGTACTTACAATTTTCAATAGTATCTGTCTTAATGAATGGTTTTTCAAGATCAAATATTTCCTGAAAAATTTTCTTTAATACATTTTCAAAATTTTTAAAAGCTTCCTCTGATAAAGTCTCATTATCGGGCAAATTAATATTTAAAAAGCCTATGCTCAGGTTTCTGAACGATATAATACCGGGTTTGATTTGTTTACTGTTTTCACCGGCAGCTTTGTTATATACATAACCGTAAAATAATAACTGAAAACATTTATCTAATTTACTTTCGGTAAGCAAATCGTTCCATACATTGAACTTCAAATCTCTTTGTTCAACCCTGCCGGTTTTATAATCAATAATCCGGATAGTGTCATTCAATTCATCCACCCTGTCAATAGTACCTTTTAATCTTACATCAAAAGTTATTTTATCGTATTCGAAAGTAAGGTTTGAAACAAATTGATTTTCCAGGCTTTTTATTATAATCCGGCTTCCTTTCTCTGCTTCAGTTTTAATCAGATCAAACTCCTTTTTGAGGAAATTATTTATAAACAAGTTTGCCACTTTCACAATCAACAGGTTTTTACCGTAATCAATTTCACCATGCTCATAATGAATTTTAAACGAATCCCGGATCAGTCCCTCAATTTCAGACTTCATAGAATTAATGTCTTCACAATTTATCGGTTTACCAATAAAAGGAGTGTACAGTCCTTGCAAAACATCATGAATCACAATGCCAAGTGTTGCTGCCTCGATAGTTTCCTCCACTTCTTCGGTTTCACTCAGCCCTGCAACATATTTAAAGTAAAACTGTAAAGGGCAATTTCTAAAAGTATTTAATGCACTTGGAGAAAATCCGCTTTTTGCCAGGGCTTTCAACTTTTCCACGATATCAGCCGTCTTGAAAATTTCAATTGTATCATCAAAATCATCCTTCCCCGGAGGAATTGACAGTGTTTTTTTATCTATCCTGACCATGGGATTATATTTCGGAAGTTCGTATTGAAGTTGAGTAATAAACCGGCTTATATCACCCCCTCCCAATTCTCCTGATTCGGTGTTATATAGCAAATATATATTTTTTGCTCTTTGTAAGATCCGGTAAAAATGATAGGCGAAAATGGAATTTTTCTCTCTGTATGTAGGAAGTCTGAACTCACGTTTTATCTCATAAGAAATGAATGAATTTGTTGATTTACCTGATGGAATAATATCTTCATTCACCGATAACATAATAATATTTTCAAAATCGAGAGTTCTGGTTTCGAGCATTCCCATAATCTGGAGACCGCCCAATGGCTCACCATAAAAAGGAATAGTAATTGATTGTACTATTTGGTTAAATAATTCTCTTAGGGTTCTGATGTTTTCTATAAAAGGATATTCCGAAAGCAAATTCTTCAGTCTTTTAAGAACCATTGAAAAATGAAAAAGATATTCCATTTCCAAATCAGGGGTATCCTTATCACCTTTTTTTTCCGCTCCAATATTGTGCTTTATTAAAACCGATTTCAGAACTTTAAGCAGTTCAATCAATTTGTTTACACCTTTTCCCGGATTGTTCTTCCACGGCTCAAAAAGGACCGGGATTATATTTTTAAACTCTTCATCGGAAGAAAAATAAACTGTTTCCAGTTCTTTATAATCAAAAAATATTTTATTTGATTTCCTGATTTTAGATGTTACTGAAACGCTCTCGTTATTTTGATGATTATTTTCACCAATGGCTTTAATATAAGGATGTTCTAATATTTTAATAATATCATTATGATACAGTCTCGGATTTTTACCGCCGGTTTTATCAAACTTAATGGCATTTTCGTTTAAGTTAAAAAAACCTTCAACCAAACGAAATAATGGTGTAAATTTCAAATGTAATCCCATTGTAAGGTTAAATTCGTGTATATTCAACGGGATTGAATTCAGCAAAGGCACCATAAGGGTTTCATCATTAAGAACAACAGCCGTATTACTCAATTCCGATTCTTTTCCGGCAATTTCATCAAGTACTTGTCCTGCAACTTTCACCTGACCCACATTCTGTGGTACGCCAATAATATTTATGTTTTTATTTTCAGCCGAAAAATAGTCGCCTGTCCATTTAAAATCATCTGCCTGGAATTTATCAATATACTTACGAATAAATCTGCCTGCTTCCTGTACATTATTTTCAGTGTAATACTTATCAGCATCCCAAAGCATTTCAGCTATACCGCAATTTTTCAAAGAAAAAATTATTTTTTCTTCAGAAGATGTTAAAGCATTGAACCCGGTAAAAAGAATTTTCTTCCAGTGTAATTGTTCTGCCATTTCTTCAATATTTTCGGCAAGAGTCCTGTAAGCTAAACCCTTGTAAACTTGTCGCTTTTCAGTCAGTCTTATCTTTAACTTATCGTAATACTTTTTTAAAGAATTGAAAAAGCGAAGGTATTTAACCTCAAAATCCGTTAGCGGCTTCTGGTCAAGGTTCCAGACAGTTAGTGCTTTTGTGTCAGATAAATATCCGAATAATTGCCCGGCATCAATCAGGTACATGTCGATATCATTAAAATCACGTATCAGCACCTGCCCCCAGTTCAGAAATTCACTAAACTCCTGTGCAGCTTTATCCTCTATTTCTTTATGAACCTTGTAAAGCTCAAATAACAGGAATACAGGATCCATGACCTTAAATCCGGATAATTCAAAAATAAAATCCTCAATTGCATAAATAGAAGGCGCCCATACAGTTTTATTCAACCTATTGGCGAGGTAACTTTTCAGAAACAATCCGGCTCTGCGGTTTGGAAGCACTAAACAAATATCACCTGTATCTTCAGGGTAATTATTTATGAGGTATTCTGCTGTTTTATCTAAAAATGGCTGCATCAGACCGTCAGTTATTGGTTAATTGTTATTTGTTATTTAGTGTCCGTCCATAAAGTCATAAAAATCAAAAAAATAAATACCTTAAACTTCCCCTTTTCAAAGGGGGTCGGGGGGATTAAGAGACAATATATTTATTTTTTTGATTTTCACTTTCATTTAAAGTACTCTGTTAATAATTTTTTCAGCTTCCTTTAGATTTTCCTTTCTCCCTATGTCAAGCCACAGTGACTCATTATGTTTATAGCATAAAATTCGATGATACCGAGCTAATTTTAAATATATATCAATTATCGAAAACTTACCCTCATCTGATATATAATTAAAAATTGCCGGATTAATAATATGTATTCCGCTAAAAGCATAAGGAAAATATTCAGGTTTTTGAACGATAATTTTTCTTTCATTGGTTTTTACATTTTCCCAGCCGCATAATACATCATTCTCATCGAAAAGCAAATAACGGGAAGTAACCCTGTTCCTGACAGCAAGGGTAGCCAAGGCGCCGGTTTTTAAATGAAATTCCATCATATTTTTCAAATCAATATTTGAAATAACATCTACATTATGAACCAAAAAAGGCTGCTCATCATCAAAAAACCATGATGCTTTTTTCAATCCTCCGCCTGTTTCTAACAACTGATCAGTCTCATCCGAGAACTGTATATTGATTCCGAATTTATTTTTTGATTCTATAAACTCAATGATTTGTCCGGTAAAATGATGAACATTTATAATGATATCATTAAAACCATACCTGATAAGCCTTTTTATCACAATTTCCAAAAGTGGTTTTTCACCAATTTTCACCAATGCTTTGGGTACGGTTTCTGTTATTGGGTGTAAACGTATACCAAGACCTGCTGCAAATATCATTGCTTTAAATCGAAGCACCGGTATCGTCCTCATCAAAGAAAAGATTTACATTGACTATTTGATCAAACTCGTCCAGTTCACGAAGTAATTCACTGCCTTTATCTTTACTTTTAAAATTAACATGGTAAAACACCTCCATACTTTCATTACCAAGGTTTTTCATATTAACTAACCTGAGTTTCCTACAATGCTTCTTTAACACTGATTCAAGTTTTGATTCATTTTCCGGAGTTGAAATATATCCTATTTGTAATAAATATTCTCTTTTTCTTGGTGCGCCGAAATTAAATGTTACCAGTATTATCGCAATGATACTAATTATAATAGTACCCGCTAAAGCAATTATATGAAGCCCAACACCGGCTGCCATCCCAACTGCAAGTGCAAAAAAGATAATAACAATATCCTGAACATCCCTAACTGCTGTCCTGAACCGGATGATTGACATTGCTCCGACTAATCCAAATGCACGTGCAAGGTTATTACCTATAACCAGCATAACGACAGAGGTAATTAAAGTAAGAAGCACCAGGGAATTAACATAAGTAACGGAATAACTCTGACCACGGTAAATAAACCTGTAAACCAAAGCGATGATAATACCACAAACCAAAGCAACCATTAAATTTGCAAAAATATCAAAAACAGTAACCGGGAAAAGCTCGATATCTTGAAATTGTTCAAACATAAATTAATGTATCGGGTTTTTAAAATTGTATTCCTAATTTATCATGAATTAGACCACTTCGCCCTGGTATAAAGTGTTGATTTTGTTAACCGGTTTACTACTTTATTGGTATCCATTGATATAACATATTTTGAGGCAGATTGCTTCCGCAACGCCAGTCTTGTTATAACCGGATTGAGCCAGCCGGGAAAATGTTTATTAAATTTAACTTCCATAATGAAATGATCCTGGAGTGAATGGCTGATTCTATCTTCCTTATACAACTCCTGTAAACCAGGATAGGCTTTACTTCTCAGGTTTTTATCGAAAGTAATTCTGATTGTTTCGTCAAATTTACTCAGGTAGGCTTCACGTTCATATATAACAAGTACAACAGGTCTTAAATTTTTACTAAATACCTGGTAAAAAAATCTTTTTGAGTTTTCAAATCCCTTTGGAAAGTCCTTACTGATAATTATATGTCCATTAATTTTTGTTTGCTCAAACATGTCAAGAGCATCACCGAATTTTATAGGCGCCCTGTATTTTATTATCGGAACATCATACTTTCTTTTAATTTCTAAAAAAACAAGATTATCCATATCTTCCTTATCGTAACCTCTTAACCTTATCTTTTTCCTGTTTTTAATCCCTTCTATCTTCTCAAAATAAAAATCATACCGTGGAGTGTCGAAGTATATTGATCGTACTGTGTATTGATTACTATCACTAACTTCAGCAAATTTATCCACATTAACAAAAGGTAATACCATCTGCCGTAACATTTCCATCTTACTTTTGTGTACTATATATTTATATTCGTACCTCATCTGTTAAAATCTCAAACGTAATCCTCTTTTTAAAAATTCAAAAATAGTAATTTCATCGCAAATAACCTTGCAATGTACTGCCATTCCCGGATAAATGTTACAAAAACCTGCGTTAATAACCGCTTTCGCCATTACCATTTGCGGATTTGCCAGCAGATTCACGCTTTCATCATAGCCAATAAAAGAAGCTCCAATTTTTTCATCATAGCCAATAAAAGAGGCTCCAATTTTTTCATCATTGCCGGGAATTGAAAATTTTATTGCAGTTATCCTGTCAAGATACTGAATATTATGAACCTTAACAGGTATTTTCAAAATATACCTGCTGGTATCGCTTATTGTAATAATACCATCTAAAACAGTACCAAAACTAACAATACCATCAATTGGCGTATTTATATAATATTGTCCCTGCAGGTGTTCCAGCATTTTAATTTCTTTTGTATAAGAATTTATCTTTTGGTAAATATAATCAATTTCTTCTGATTTTTTTCCTGATTGTAAGGAAAGTAATTCGTTATACGCTATTTGCACATTAATTTTCGCCAGATTGTAAGTATTATCATACATATCAAATTCTGCTTCCGAAATAATACTATCGTTAAATAACTTTTTCTGTCTGTTAAAATTCTTTTGCTCCAGGTTAAGTTGCTGTTTGGCGAATTCATACTTCTGCGTTGCCTGATCAATCAATTCCTGCTTTTCTCCGGCAATATTCATACTCAGCATGGCTTGTTCTATTTCTTTTAAATTTTTTAACCGTATTAGTTCATTTTCGATAGAGTAGGAATGTATGTAAGCAATAGTATCGCTGCTTTTTACAAAGTCATCCGAAGTTAAGCCTTTTTTAAGATGAATTTCTGCGATGTCTCCCCTTTCAAATTTAAAACTCTTCAAATCACTGATAGCATTAGTTTCAAAGTTGTGTAACTCACTGATGTAACTATCATCCTGTCCTCTTTTTAAATACCATTCTTTTGTAGGATACACCAACGCAGTAGCTTCAAAATCATAATGAACCTTTATTGGCAGGAATAAAACTAATAATGCCAGTGCTAAAATGATAAGCAGTATATGTCGCCGGTTAAACCTCATTTATTTTTCCTTGTTCGTCTTTTGAGCCTGTAAAATTACAAAATACAATTCGTTTTTATAATAGATTAATATAATACGCTAAAGGTTGCAGCAATAATTTCATATTTAACTATTTGATTAATTACTTTTCCGATAGTTTAATTCATAGCAATTAGGCAAAATAATATTTTGATGTTTTCTTTGATAAAAAGAAATTATTGTATTTTTGCACCGGAGAGATGGCAGAGTGGTCGAATGCGGCGGTCTTGAAAACCGTTGAGGGTCACACCTCCGGGGGTTCGAATCCCTCTCTCTCCGCCTTCGCCCGCCCAGGTCGAGCATAGTGAGACACAGGCGGGCTTTTTATTGGTAAATCAAAAAAACAACAGGTTTTTTATGAAGGTCGGGAACTGATTTTCGCCATTCCTTGATAGTTTTTGTCGATATTTCTTCATCTCCGGATGTAATATTACAAGCCACACACAATAAAGTCTCTGCTGAACAATTATCAATAATTGACCGGAACATTTGATTGTTTCTATATGGTGTTTCTATAAATATCTGTGTTTGATTTAATTTGAATGCATTATGTTCCAGCTCTTTTAATTTTTTCTTCCTTCCTTTTTTATCAATCGGAAGATAACCGTGAAAAACAAAATTCTGCCCGTTAAATCCTGACGCCATTAAAGCCAACATAATCGAAGACGGACCAATTAATGGAATCACTTGTACATTAGTTTTGTGGGCGATTCTAACGATTTCTGCTCCGGGGTCTGCAATACAAGGTGTGCCAGCTTCCGATAATAACCCGATACTATTTCCTGTATTAATGCAGTTAAGATATGATTGAATCTGGGTTATGTCGGTATGTTCATTCAAAATATGAAACTTAACCTCATCAAATAAATTTTTATACCCGATTTTCCTTAAAAACCGCCGGGCAGTTTTAATCTCTTCAACAATAAACTCATCAAGCGAATATATTATCTCTGTATTCCACTCAGGAAAAACCTTGCTTTGAGAGGAATCTGATAAAAACGAAGGAATAAGATATAATTTACCCTTTTGCATACATTTATTATAATTGAAGTTTTACTTTAATTTTTCACTGTATTATTAAGCCAGGGTATCTTGTCTAAATCAATGTTACCGCCCGAAATAATAATTCCGATTCTTTGATTCCGGTAATCAAATTTATTTTCCAGGATTGCAGCAAATGGAACGGCAGCCGACGGTTCAATAATTATTTTCATCCGTTCCCAAATAAGCCTCATGGCTTTAATTATTACGTTTTCACTTACTGTAACTATTTGATGTACATATTTCTGAATGATAGGATAAGTAAGTGAGCCAAGAGATGTTAGTAATCCGTCAGCAATAGTGTTTGGATTTTCAGAAGGTATAAATTTACCGGTATAAAATGAGCGGTAAGCATCATCGGCACCTGCGGGTTCTGCTGCTATTACTTTTGTTTCAGGCGAAATGTAATGTGTCGTCAAAGCCGTTCCGCTAAGAAGACCGCCACCACCAACCGGAGCCATAATTATATCAAGATCATTTACTTCTTCATAAAATTCTTTTGCTGCAGTTGCTTGTCCGGCAATAATGCTGAAATTATTATAGGGATGTATTTCAATTGCTTTTGTTTTACTTTTAACTTTTTTAAGAGTTTCTTCCCTCGATTTCAGATTTGGTTTACAAAATGTAATAATACCATTATAATTCCTTACTGCCTCGATTTTAACATGTGATGAATTTTCAGGCATTACTATGTAGGCTTTGGTTTTTCTCAACATTGCAGCTCTTGCAAGTGCAGCAGCGTGATTACCTGAAGAATGTGTGCATACTCCATTAATAATTTCATTGTTGGAAAAGGAAAAAATTGCATTTACAGCACCTCTCGTTTTAAATGCTCCTGCTTTCTGAAAGTTTTCGCATTTAAAAAAGATATCAGCCTTAACTAAATTATTAAGGTTTTCTGATTTAAAAACCGGGGTTCTGTTAATGTGCTGTTCAATCCTTTTGGCTGCTTTTTCTATTGTATAATAATCAGGAGGCTGTTTCAATTATTAAATATCTGAGCTATTGTTAATTCACATAATGAGCAGTAATATTATTTGCAATTTTTTTGCATGCTTTTTTAAGAATATTATAAGTTTTGTCACTGGATTCCAGTTCCCTGAAAAAAGGATCAGGAACGGATTCATTTTTACCAGGCCTAATAACATTCATCAGAAATTCAACTTTAACTATATCTTGTTCATTTCTGGCAAAATATAAAGCATTTCTGTATGAAAGGGTATCCATAACATAGATTTTATCAAATCTATCAAAATCATCCTTGGCAAAAAGTCGAACTTTTTTTTCAGAAATATCGACACCGTGTTCCATGCCTTTTTTAACAGCCCTGAAGTCCGGTGGTTCATTAATATGAAATACCTCAAATCCTGCTGAATCAACATGAGCATTAATATTACGCTTTTTTAAAATGAGTTTTAACAATCCTTCAGCTAAAGGGGAACGACCCATATTCGCATTACACAAAAATAAAACATTTAAATCTCTCATAATTAATACTTATTGTTCAAATTATATATATATATATATAAGTGGTAAAATAACTAATGGGGGTAATATAAATAAATATTTTTGGAAAAACAAGAAAAAATCAAAAAAAATTATAAAGAAATTTTTTTATCTAATTCCTCAACGTAATTTCTGAATTGTTTGTCGGTTTCAATCAGGTTATTAACAGTTCGGCAAGCATGAAGAACAGTGGCATGATCTTTATTGCCACAATGAAGACCAATAGTTGCAAGAGAGGCTTTTGTCATTTTTTTAGAGAAATACATAGCTAACTGACGCGCCTGTACAATTTCTCTTTTTCTTGTTTTTGAATGTATCGCTTCAAGTTGTAATCCAAAATAATCACAAACAACTTTCTGAATATAATCAATTGATATTTCGCGAGAAGTGTTCTTTACAAATTTATCAATCATCCTTTTAGCTAAATCCAGGTTGATTGCCTTTTTATTCAAAGATGATTGGGCAAGGATAGAAATTAATGCACCTTCCAGTTCCCTGATATTAGTAGTGATGCTGTACGCCAGGTATTCAATAACATCCTTCGGCATTTCAACGCCATCCTTATAGAGTTTCTTTTCAACGATGGCAATACGGGTTTCAAGGTCGGGCACCTGCAAGTCAGCAGATAATCCCCATTTGAAACGTGATAATAATCTGGTATTCATCCCCTCCATCTCAACCGGAGGTTTATCAGATGTAATAATAAGTTGTTTATTGTTTTGATGTAAGTGATTGAAGATATGGAAATATATTTCCTGTGTTTTTTCTTTCTTTATAAGAAATTGAATATCATCAATAATCAATGTATCAATCATCTGATAAAAATGAACAAAATCGTTATGACTATTATTTCTAACAGCATCAATATATTGATTTGTAAATTTCTCAGCAGTAACGTAAAGAACAATTTTTTCGTGGAAGTTTGTTTTCACTTCCAAACCAATGGCATGGGCAAGATGTGTTTTACCTAATCCTACATTGCTATATATAAGCAAAGGATTGAAAGCTGTTTTCCCAGGGTTGCTTGCAACGGCAAATCCTGCCGAACGGGCTAAACGGTTACAATCGCCTTCAATAAAATTCTCGAATGAATAATTTTCATTAAGTTGGGAGTTAACTTTTATTTTTTTAAGACCCGGAATAATAAATGGGTTTGGTATCTCTTTGGAAGAACCCTTATTTAAATCAATCGGCATAGTAACAGAAGGATTGGAAGTAGATTTTATATTGGAAGCTGGGAGTTTAATAGTATAAGGAGGAGTATTATTATAAGTATTTTCCATTATAATACTATATTCGAGCCTGCCGTCAGCACCTAACTCCTTTTTTATAGTTTTTTTCAGCAGTGTAATAAAGTGTTCTTCTAACCATTCATAAAAAAACTGACTCGGCACCTGTATGGTTAATACATCTTTGTCAAGTTTTACGGGTTTGATTGGCTCAAACCAGGTTTTAAAACTCTGATGACTAATGTTGTCTTTAATTACATTCAGACAATTCTCCCAAACTGCTTTACAATTTTTTTTCATTCGTAAGTAATTGCATTAAAGCAATTTAATTAATATCATTTATTCTATTTAATTTAATATCAATGTATTATAGTAAGAATAACAACCTATTACTCTAAGGAAATTGTGAACAAAATTCAATTAAAAAAAGTAAAAAAAAAAATAAAAATGTACTTGATTATTAAAAAAAAATGTCGTATCCAACAACATGATAATTATATTTGAACTTACCATCTAAACAGTATGTAAATAATTTATTTTAAGATTATTAATTCTGGAAAATTTCTCAAATACTAGGTTAGAATCCCTTTTGCGTACTTCAAATTTTATCTTGCATTTCAACTCAAAAATTTGAAAAATCTGGTTTAAGTTACTTTCCCTCATAATTTTTTTTACATTATTCATCTCTTCATATCCAAATTCAATTTCATAAACATCATTAATCGTTTTTGAAATGATTATTGCGTTATTCAATGCCTCTTTTGCTGCTGTTTTGTATGCATTAATCAATCCGCTTACACCTAATTTTGTACCACCAAAGTATCTAATAACAACAACCAGTATATTAGTTAAATCTTTTGATATAATCTGTCCGTAAATTGGTCTTCCTGCTGTTCCTGATGGTTCGCCGTCATCATTCATTCTATATACTGACTTAGCAAAGCCAAGCCGGTAAGCATAACAATAATGCCTTGCATCATGGTATTTTTTTCTTAATTCTTTAAGATGTGCTTTTACCTCTATTTCATTCTTAACAGGAAGGGCAAATGCTATAAATCTACTCCCCTTACTTTTAAATAATCCTTCCGAAATTTGTTCAATTGTTTTATACGCATCTTCAAAAAGCATTAATAATCATCAGATTAATCAAATTTCAGTTTCCGATAAAAAAGTCGTTAAATATATCAAAATTTTTAATTGAAATCAATTTTTTTAAAAAAAATTCTAATATAGAATAAGTCTATATAAAATATATCATGATTAACTGATATACTATGAGTTAAATATTTTCCCGTCATTATCGTAATTTTTATCTTTTTTAATTATTTTGCGAAGCTATATTCTTAATTTTGGTAAATTATTTTTAAAAGTAATTATATGAAAGATATATTCATTAAAATCAGGAAATTATCTAAAGAATACAGAGATTATACTGCAGAAAATTTATCCGGTTTAGTAAAAATAAAATCCCTGAGCCGGCATGAAGAAAACGTTCAGCAGGAACTTAAAAAGCAAATGGAGAAAAGCGGAGCAGACGAGGTTATAATTGACGGACTTGGAAATGTTATAGGAAGAATTGGAAATGGGAAAAAGGTTTTGGCAATCGATGGGCATATCGATACTGTTGAAGTTGGAAATATAGAAAACTGGAATTTTAATCCGTTTTCCGGTGAAATAAAGGACGGGTATGTTTATGGTCGGGGAAGTGTTGACCAGAAAGGTGGCGTAGCTTCAATGGTAACAGCAATCAGAATTCTAAAAGAAATCGGGCTTAAGAATGATATGACTGTCTATTTTGTTGGAAGTGTTATTGAAGAAGATTGCGACGGTTTATGCTGGAAGTACATTATTGAAGAAGACAAAATAAAACCTGATATTGTTATTATTACCGAGCCGACAAATTTGAATATTTACAGAGGGCAGCGGGGAAGAATGGAAATTCAAATATCTTTTAACGGTATTTCGGCGCATGGCTCGGCTCCCGAACGGGGTAAAAATGCTATTTACATGGCTTCAAAAGCAGCGCTAAAAATAGAAAAGCTGAATGAAAAATTGAAATATGATGATTTTCTTGGAAAAGGCTCTATTACGATTTCCGAATTTATATCAGGCAGCCCTTCTCTTTGTGCTGTTGCCGATTATGCAAGATTACATCTTGACAGGAGATTAACATGGGGCGAAACAAAAGACTCTGCTATTAATGAATTAGAAAGTATTATTAATGATATTGATGCTAAAATAGATGTTCCATATTATGAAGAAAAGGCTTTTACAGGATTAAAATATGGAATGGAAAAATATTTCCCAACATGGAAAATGGAAGAAAATCATCCGGTTATCAAATCAGGAATAAATGCATATAAAAATTTATACAATAAAATGCCAGGTATTGGTAAATGGACATTCTCAACGAATGGCGTAACGATTAACGGGATTTACGGAATACCCATAATTGGGTTTGGACCTGGTAATGAAATTTATGCTCATGCGCCAAATGAAAAAATCCCGGTTGATGATTTGGTTGTTGCTTCGGCATTTTATGCTGCTTATGCTTGTTCGGTTTGAATTAAGAAATATAATTTATATGGAAACAAAATTCAAAAAATTAATATCAGAAACAGCCCGGTTAAGTTCCGGTCTGTATCAAAAAGATTTTCTGCTAACATGGGAAAAATCAAACGATGAAATAAAACAGATACTTTTAGTGGCAGAAATATTGAAATACTTACGCGAAAATAATGTATCACTCCGATGTTTTGATTCGGGTCTGGCTGTTTCAATATTCAGGGATCAATCAACCCGTACAAGATTTTCTTATGCTTCGGCAGCTAACCTGCTCGGTCTAAAAGTTCAGGATATGGATGAATCGAAGTCTCAGATAGCACATGGTGAAACAGTAAGAGAAACCGCCAATATGATTTCCTTTTTTACCGAAATGATCGGAATCAGGGATGATAAATATCAGGGCATCGGAAATGCATATATGAAAGAGGTGGCGGAAGCCCTTGATGACGGTTTCCGAAATGGTGTTCTGCATCAGCGTCCGGGTATCATTAATCTTCAATGCGATATTGATCATCCTACACAGTCTTTATCTGATTTACTCCACCTGAAAAATTATTTCGGTTCATTAGAAAACCTGAAAGGAAAAAAAATTGCCATGACCTGGGCGTATTCACCAAGTTATGGCAAACCGTTATCCGTGCCACAAGGTATTATTGGTTTAATGACTCGTTTCGGAATGAACGTTGAACTTGCTTATCCCGAAGGATATAATTTAAAACCCGAAGTTATTGAAACAACAAAAAACCAGGCAAAGGAGACAGGGGGTTCTTTTAAAATTTCCGGTTCAATGGAAGATGCTTTCAAAGATGCTGATATTGTGTATCCTAAAAGCTGGGCGCCATACAGTGTTATGCAACAAAGAACCGAACTCTATAGAAATAACGATGAACAAGGACTAATAGACCTCGAAAAATACGCTTTAAGCTTAAACTTAAATTATAAAAACTGGGAATGCAATGATAACTTAATGAAGACGACTAAAGACGGCTCAGCGCTTTACATGCATTGTCTTCCGGCTGATATTTCAGGAGTGTCGTGCGAACAGGGAGAGGTTCAAAAAGAAGTATTTGAAAAATACAGGATTTTAACTTATATAGAAGCAGGATTTAAACCCTATATTATTGCTTCCATGATTATTAACATGTTATTTAAAGAACCGGATAAAATGTTAAGAGATTTACAAAACAGAGCTTCAGTAAGAAAGGGATAACTATTTAATTCGTGAATTTGTGTAACTTTATCTTCATTACGTTTCTATATTTTTATTCGTATTTTTGAGGCTTGGAAAAATACCACTAAATCACAGAAAAACTAAATAACACAAAAACAAACTTTTTTCGCAGTAATACCAAAAAAGCAACAACTATGAAAGACCATAAGCTCGCCGCAATAGTTTTCACCGATATTGTCGGATACACTAAGCAAATGGAGAAGGACGAACAGCGCACAATGCAACTCCTGCAAAAACAGCGTGAAATAATTTTTCCCATAGTAGAGGCTCATGACGGAGAAGTAGTGAAAGAAATAGGCGACGGATTGCTCATAATGTTCCAAAGCGCTGTAGAGGCAGTAAGATTTGCTATTAATGTTCAAAAGCGTCTGAAAGATGAAGATCTGACAATACGCGCAGGTATTCATATCGGCGATGTTATTTTTAAGGAAGGAGATGTTTTCGGTTCGGCTGTGAACACGGCTGCAAGGATTGAGCCATTGGCTCCGCCAAACGGTATTTGTATTTCGGAAGATGTGAGAAGCCAGATACGGAATAAAGAAGATATACACACGGTTTCAATAGGAAAGAAAGGACTTAAAGGGGTTAACGAACATATTGAAATATATAAAGTTCTGACAGACGATATTTCCGGCGAAGAAATAAAACAACCGGTCTCTTTGCTGAAGGATTTATGGGACAGGCGTGTTTTTCAGATATCCGCCATTTACCTTATAATCTCATGGATCATCAGGCAGGTTGTGGAAGCCATAGTTTCCAGCTATATGTTTTCACCTCACCTTGTTGAACTTACTTGGGTTATTTTACTTTCCTTACTGCCTTCTGTAATTCTTATCACATTTTTTCACGGAAAAAGGGAAGCAGGTTCATGGACAAAAGTTGAACTGATAGGTATGCCAATTAATGCTGTGTTAACTATTTTACTCGTTGTATTTCTTTTTAAAGGAAAAGACCTTGGAGCAGCAACAACTGCTGTTACTATTGAGAATGAACAAGGAGAAAAAATAGAACGTATCATAGTAAAAAGTGAATTCAGAAAAAAAATTGCAATCTTTTTCTTTGAAAATGAAACAAACGATTCAACACTGAACTGGTTGCAATATGCAATTTCAACTATGATTGATTATGATCTTTCGCAGGATATTTTTATAAATACAAGATCGAGCTTTAATTTTTTCAATAAATTAAAAGAATTTGGTTTTCCTGAAGGTGTCGGACTACCATTTACTCTAAAAAAGAAAATCGCAGATTATTATCATCTGAATTATTTTTTAACCGGTTCTTTTACAAAGCAAAATAATGATTATTCTTTAAAAGTTAATCTTTATGAAACTAATACAGGAAAACTTTTAACAGAAAATATTTTTACAGGAACAGATATTTTTAATTTAATAGATGAACTTACAATACAATTAAAGAAAGACATGGAAATTTCCGAATCACATTTGGAGGAAGTAAATGATCTTCCTTTATCTGAGATATTTACTAATTCGTTCACTGCTCTTAAAAATTTTACAAAAGGAAACAATTTGATTGTTATTAATAACAACTGGTCAAAAGGAACTGAATATGTTGAAAAAGCGATAAAGGAAGATGCCGGTTTCATACTTGCTTATTTAACCTTAGCCGAATTTTATTTCAATACAAATCAGGTGAAAAAAGCAAAAGAATCGCTTCAGGTGGTTATGCAAAATCTGTATAAATTACCTGAAAGACTTCAGTTTCTTACTAAATATTTTTATTACGCAATAACATTAGAACCTGAAAAATCATTTGCTATTGTAAAAATGTGGGTTGAGCTTTTTCCTGATGACATCATGGGGCATGCTACTCTTGCAGCAATATATAATGTTAAAAATCAGATTAAAGAAGCAATTTCTCAATATGAGCTCATCTTAAAAATTGACCCTGAACAATATGATTATCTGACAACAATTGGAAATTTATACGTGACAATGGCTGAATATGATAAAGCCCTTGATTATTACAAGCAATATGAAAAACAATTTCCGAGAGACTATAAATCATACAGAAATATTGGTAATTTGTATTTTATTAAAGGTGATTATGAACAGGCAAAACCTTATTATGAGAAAGCCCTTTTGATAGAGACCGAAAAAGTATCATTATTGCTTAATTTAGCAAGATTGGAAATGCAGCTTGGAAATTTTACTGAAGCCCTTGAACAAAATCTGGAAGCATTAAAAAAATGTAAAACTTCTTCTGATAGTATGGAAGTTTATAGTTCACTTGAGTCGTATTATGAATTAATGGGACAAATGAATGAGTCAGTTAAATATATGGAACTAAAGTTTAAAGAAATGGAAAAAAATTCATCTCCAAAAACTACTCTGATTTCAAAAGTTTTTGATATTGATAAATATACTAAGGCTGGTAAAGATGATAAAGCATTTAAGGTGCTTAAAGAAATTGAGGAACAATTTGAAGCACCTGTTGATAAAGTAGTATATTTTGGATATTTACTTGTATATATAGACCTTGAAGATATTGATAATGCGAGGAAAGCAATTATTGAAGCCGAGAAATTAATGAATGATTTTGGAGAAGATATTTTGCAAATAGTAATTTATTATGGTCAAGCCAGAATTTATGAAATTAATGGTGAGTATGAAATGGCAATTGATAGTTACGTAAAGGTATTAGAACTTCAACCGACAGGATTCGATATCAACAGGTTTATTGGACGTTGTTACAGAAAACTAAATAAATTGAGGAAAGCTGAGGAATATTTATTAATAGCCTTAAAAGACTCACCTTATGATCCTGAAAATAATTACGAAGCAGCCTTGCTTTATCTCGATAAAGGTGAAAATGACAAAGCCTTTGAACACCTTAAAACAGCAAATGACGTATGGAAAGATGCCGACAGCAATTATGAACCCGCTCAAAAAGCCAGGGCTAAACTTGAGGAAATGGAGTTGTTGTAAGTTATATGTTATTTGTTATAATAACTTTTAACTTTGAGCCCTTAACCGAACAAACTATTTACACTTCTCGCCCTTCATCCTCTTTTCAACGCACTGTGCATCCATCACAGCTATCATCACCATATTTACGATTTCGTTAACGCTGCTTCCTATTTGTAATACATGCACCGATTTGTTCATGCCATTAATAATCGGGCCTATAACCTCAAGCTTGCTAACGTTTTGTAACAGTTTATAAGCGATATTTCCGGCAGTCAGATAAGGGAATATCAATGTATTAGCTGCTCCGCCAACCAATTTTGAAAACGGGAAAGTTTCCTTTAGAATTTCATCATTTAAAGCCACATTAACCTGCATTTCGCCGTCCACTACCAAATCGGGATAATCCTTGTGAAGTATCCTGACAGCTTCCCTTTGCTTTTGAGGTATTGTACCGTCATTCGAGCCAAAATTAGAATAGGATACAAAAGCAATACGTGGCTTAATCTTGAATTGCTGAATTGCATAAGCTGTCTGCAATGTAATTTCCACCATTTGTTCAACTGTAGGATTTTTATTAACAGTACAATCTGCAAGAAAATAAGGGCCTTCTTTTGTATTGATAATATACATACCCGATACAATTTTGGCATCTTCTTTTTTACCGATTATCGCAAGAGCCGGCCTTAATGTATCAGGGTAGTTCCTTGTCAGACCCGATATCATGGCATCTGCATAGCCTGATTCGACAAGCATCGGACTGAAGTAATTCCTGTGCAGCATAACATCTTGTGCCGAAGTCAAAGTTACACCTTTCCTGTTTCTCTTTTTCCAATACAAATCAGCAAACTGAAGTCTTCTTTGTTTTTCTTCTTTTGATTTAGGATTAATGATTTCAACTCCGTCAAGTTCAAGTGCATTCTCTTTTATCAATTTCCTGATATAATCCTCATTGCCCAGAAGAATTGGATAAGCAAGTTTTTCATTCACTATGATTTCGGCTGCTTTAAGCATTTTATAATTTTCAGCCTCGGCAAAAACAACGCGTTTCGGGTCACGTTTTGTCCTGGATTTAATTTGCCTGATCAGCGGATTACTAAGCCCAAGCCTTTTACTTAACTCCTCATTATATTTATCCCAATCCTTAATGGGTTCCCTTGCAACACCCGATTCCATTGCAGCTTTTGCCACTGCCATAGCTACATGAGTTATAAGGCGCGGATCAGTGGGTTTCGGAATAATATAATCCTTTCCGAATTTTAGGTTTGAAGTTTGAAACGCTATGTTTACCTCTTCCGGTACAGGCAACTTAGTGAGTTCCGCCAAAGCTATGGAAGCAGCCAGCTTCATTTCATCATTTATGGTGGTTGCTTTAACATCCATCGCTCCCCTGAAAATAAACGGGAATCCCAGTACATTGTTTATTTGGTTTGGAATATCCGACCTTCCGGTTGCCATCATAATATCAGAACGAACAGAATGAGCTTCTTCGGGAAGTATTTCGGGAACAGGATTTGCCAATGCAAAAATAATAGGATTATCTGCCATTGATGGCAAATATTCTTTTTTCAACACACCTGCAACAGATAATCCGAGAAACATATCAGCTCCTTTCAGGGCTTCTTCAAGTGTATGAACCGGTTTATCAGTAACAAACTGCTTCTTAATGGGATTAAGGTCAGTCCTGTCTTTATGCAAAACACCTTTACTGTCTAACATGATAATATTTTCCGGTTTTACACCCAGTTTAATGTAAAGTTTTGTACAGGAAACAGCGGCAGCCCCTGCACCGTTAACTACAATTTTAACATCTTCGACTTTTTTGCCATTTATCTCCAAAGCATTTAACAAACCTGCTGATGTAATGATAGCCGTGCCATGCTGGTCGTCGTGCATAACAGGTATATCAACCGCTTCTTTTATCCTGTCTTCTATCTCAAAACATTCGGGCGCTTTAATATCTTCGAGATTGATTCCTCCGAAAGTCGGGGCAATAGCTACAACTATGTCAACGAATTTCTTAATGTCTTTTTCGTTGACCTCAATATCAAAAACATCTAAGTCGGCAAAAACCTTAAACAGCAGACCTTTACCTTCCATCACAGGTTTCCCGGCTTCAGGACCTATGTCTCCCAGTCCTAGTACAGCCGTTCCGTTTGAAATTACTGCAACCAAATTTCCCTTTGCCGTGTATTTATAAACATCTTTCGGGTTATCTTTAATAGCAAGACAAGGATCGGCAACGCCCGGTGTATAGGCTAACGATAGATCCCTTTGTGTTGAATAAGGCTTTGTAGGAACAACCTCCAGCTTGCCGGGTCTTCCTTTTGCATGATAATTAAATGCATCTTTTCTGAATAAAGTATCCATTGTTTTAATTTTTATTGTGAATTGAATAACAAAACGGCAAAACTAATTTGTTTTCTCTTAAGTTCATATTTTTTTTTAAAAATTTTATGTAGTTATCTATAAAATTAATTATAATGGCAATGAAATCAAAATTTTTTTGGATTGCTAAAATTTTCCTTGTTAGCGTTGTTTTCCCGGAAGCAATACTGCCAAATAGTAAAATTTTCATCTGTTAACATATAACATTTAACTAATCAACTATTTTCAGTTTAGCATACTTCAGCAACAATTGCTTTTGCCCTACAGCATGAAAGAAGATAGCTGCTTTTTTATTTGCTCCTGCTCCTTCTACGCTAATAACTTTCCCTTTGCCAAACCTTGAATGCTCAACCCGTACACCAACCTGTACCTTATCAATGGCTAAGCTATCGAAGTCAATGTTACCGGCAGAAGAAGCTTTTTGTAATTTATCCAGTTTCTTCAACTTTTTTTTAGCGAAAGGGCGATGTTGCACCTGCGAAATAGTACCAGGGATGATATTGCTTTCTGTATTTTTATATGGAGACTCAATATATTTAAAATCAATTTCATCAATAAACCGGCTTGGCTCGCAAATAGTAAAATTACCCCAGCGGTAGCGGTTTTCTGCATAAGAAATCGTAACCTTTTTCTCAGCACGAGTTAATGCCACATAAAAAAGGCGTCGTTCCTCTTCCAAATCAGCCCTTGAGTTCAATGAATGGATAGAGGGGAAAAGATTTTCTTCAAGACCCACAATAAATACGTAAGGAAATTCAAGACCTTTGGCAGCATGAATTGTCATTAACGAAACTTGATCTGTTTCATCTTTATCTTCAACATCAGCATCGGTTATTAACGCAATATCCTGCATAAATTCATCTAATGTTCTTATTGAATTTTCCCCGGCTGTTACAGCCTGCCCGGGAACAATTTCCTTTCCTTTCTCCGAAAATTCTTTAATAGCATTTAATAGTTCCTCAATATTTTCGTATCGGCTTATTCCCTCAGGAGTTTTATCTTCAAAAAGGTCTTTCGTAATGCCGGAAGAAGAAGCAATTAATTTTGCCAGTTCAAAAGCATTTTTTTGTTTCACCTGCACTGTAAAGCTTTTAATCATGGTAACAAAGGCAGAGATTTTCCCAAACGTTCCGGCATATATATTTAAAGCAAACTTTTGTGGTTGTTCAACAACATCCCAGAGAGTAGTTTTTGCATAGTCGGCTGCAATGATTATTTTTTCCAGGGTTGTTTTCCCGATACCCCTAACAGGGTAATTAATTATCCTTCTAAGAGCTTCTTCATCTTTATTATTAACGCAAAGACGGAAATATGCCAGCAGGTCTTTTATTTCTTTCCTGTTATAAAAAGACAATCCTCCGTAAATTCGGTATGGAATATTCAACCTTCGGAGAGCCTCCTCAATAGAACGGGACTGGGCGTTTGTACGGTATAAAACAGCAAAGGCATCATTCTGAAGCTGGTTATTCATTTTAGTTTCGAAGATTGAATTGGCAACCATAGCTCCTTCTTCATTATCCGAACGAGCATTCATCAATTGAATTAATGAACCTTCCTCATTTTTTGTCCAGATTTTCTTAGAAATTTGATCCTTATTTTTAACAATAACAGTATTGGCTGCCTTTACAATTGTTTTTGTCGAACGATAATTTTGTTCAAGCTTAAATTCCCTTGCATCAGGATAATCGCGTTTAAAATTTAAGATATTTTGGATGTTGGCTCCCCTGAATGCATAAATACTTTGAGCATCATCACCAACCACACAAATATTTTCATCATTAGCAGCAAGTTTCTTTATAATCATATACTGGGCAAGGTTGGTATCCTGGTATTCATCAATAAGAATAAAATTAAACTTTCTTTGATATTTAAGCAGAACCTCAGGAAAATCACGAAGTAGGATATAAGTATTCAGCAACAGGTCGTCAAAATCCATGGCTGCTGCCCTGTAGCATCTGTTCTTATATCTCTTATAAATTTCACCCATTAAAGGCTTGCCAGCCATTTTATCATGCGTGATTATCTCATCATTATTATTGTATTCCTCTGCGGTAATTAAATTTGTTTTAGCGGTGGATATCCTATGCAGAACATAGTTCGGAGTATATACTTTATCATCAATATTTTGCTCTTTTACAATTGCCTTAATAAGACGTTTTGAATCATCGGTATCGTAAATTGAATAATTTGAAGGAAATCCAATCCTGTGAGCTTCTGCTCTTAATACTCTGGCAAAGATGGAATGAAAAGTTCCCATCCACACATTTTTTGCATCGGCGCTTCCAACAATTTTAATGATCCTTTCTTTCATCTCTCTTGCAGCTTTATTGGTAAATGTAAGCGCCAGAATATTAAAAGGGTCAACGCCAAGGTTTAAAAGATGTGCAACACGATAGGTTAACACGCGTGTTTTACCAGATCCTGCTCCGGCAATAACCATTACCGGACCTTCTACAGCCTCAACTGCAACACGTTGTTCTTTGTTTAGATTATCAAGAATATTACTCACACCGATCTTATTTATTTTAGATTTAAGATTTTAAATTTAATATTGAGTCCAATCCGAAAAGTCGCTTTTTCGCCACCAAATCACTAAAACACAATCCCGAATACCGATAGCTATCGGTATCGGGACACCAAAGGTATTTGGCTGGTGTATATTATTTTGTGAAATTTTGTGACTTGGTGTTTTAGTGGCATTTTTTAATTTTTGATTTTTCGGAGTAGTCTCTGAGTTATATGTCAATATTTAATAGTCAACAATCAATAGTCAATAATCAATAGTTGAATAATTTCCGGGCAAAAATAAAAATAATTACAGTTGAAATTTCCAGCTTAGAAAGAAGGTTTAATAAAGTTATTCACAGCAAGAATCAATAAAGCTGTATCAATGTTATTTCCGGGAGAATTCCCACCCTTCCCGGATAACCGATAGAACCGGTGCCACGATTTACATACAGATATTGTTCACCTCCGGCAGTCATGTTCATGGAGGAATACAGTCCTGCCCAGTACTTATAAACATATTGCGCCGGGCTCCATTTTATCGCCGGGAACTCAACCCCGACCTGTCCTCCATGAGTATGTCCCGATAAGGTTAAATCAATAGTTTGCCGGAAATTAATCACCTTGTATTCCCAAAATGTCGGATCATGTGAAAGAAGGATTTTTACCGGTACATCTTCAGCACCTCTAATGGCTTTATCCATATCCCCGAACTTTTGAAACCGTTTCATCGAACCCCAGTTTTCAACACCTATTATTGCAATCTTATCGTCCCCTTTTTTTATTATCATATTTTCATTCCGTAATAATTTCCATCCGATTCTGCGGTAAAAATTATACAGTTCCTGTAAGTTCTTTGCTTTTGCCTCCGGGGTTTTCCATTTCACGTAATCGCCGTAATCATGATTTCCTAAAATTGTATAAACACCCATTCGGGTTTTTATTTTACTCAAAATATGTTCAAATTTAAAAGTCTCCTCAGATGAATAATTCACCAGGTCGCCTGTAAAAAACACCACATCAGCATCTAAATCATTAATGATATCCACCGCTTCTTCCAAATCCTTTTTCGAAAGCCAGCTACCGAGATGCAGGTCGGAAAACTGAACGATTCTAAAACCTGAGAATGAAGGCGGCAGGTCCGGTATTCTTATAATTTCCTCCCGTACCCTAAAATCGTGAACCCATTTTACTATACCGGCAAGCAATCCGCCAAACATTAATCCTCCGCCAATCAAACCCACCCTTTTCAGGAAAACGCTTCTTGAAATTTTTTCTCCCTGAATTTTTTTCTTTCTTCGTGCCTGTCTGAATATGAACCTGATGAACCGGATCATATCAGATATAAAAAGAAAAATTATCGGAATCAGCTTTGATATATAGCTTATCAGTATCAGTCCGACAAGGTATGTTTCAAAACTCTTGTTCCAGTATATAAAAGGAATGAGGATTGAACCGAAAATCAACACTAAGACCATTAATGCCGGTAACCAGTACAAAAAGGTAAAAACAATTGCTTTTGGTTTTTTCCACGACCATATTTTCCGGTGTAAGGAAGAATACAAATAAAGGTCTAACAGGAAGAGTAACACATAAACCGGATATCTTCCCGCACTCTTTGGAAAAATATTAACAAGGATAAAGTAAAAAATAATAATTGATACGCTGCCAAGTAATATGTATATGAATTTTTTCATTTGAACCCTGCCTAAACCTAACAGGTTGCCTTAAACCTGTTAGGTTGAAAACTTCGACCTTATATGTTTGCAAATTTAAAAATAATAACAAAAATTTAATTAACAAGTTAGCTTGACAAGGGACAAGGAACCAATCTTGGCACAAAGATACCGAATTGTTTATAAGGATGAACGAAGCTTGATTATTTAAACGGATTAATAATCCGAAGTTTTTTTTCGATTAGTTGGTTGTGTTGCAGGTCTTCGGTATATAAAATTTTACAATTCGATTCTTTTGCTGAAGCTAAAATAAGGCTGTCATATACAGAATATCTGTATTTTTCTCTCAATTTCCAGCTTTGTTCTATTGTGGCAAAAGTAACTTCTGATAACAATGTATTATTCAGAATTTGGTATATTGATTCAATAATTTCGCTGTCAACAATATTATTCTTTGCTAATACATTAAAAAACTCATTGATAACTTGCGTACTTATATAAACCTGCTCGTTTAATTTCGAAAGGAAATCTACTGCCTTTTTGTGTTTAAGACCTTCTTTCCCTTCAATTTTAGCATATACCCAGATATTTGTATCAATAAAAATCCTATCGTTCATTTCTTTCCTCCCTGTTAAGAAACTTAAAACTATCAGATTTTATAGGAGTTGATAAAAACTCTCTAAAGTTCCGGGTGTCCATTTTTTTCTTTTTAAACGATTTTTGCCTATACTTGAAAATAAGATACTCATAAAAACTTTCCAGTTCTTTTTTTGCCTCATTAGTAAGGGAATTCAAATCAATAAATGCTGTATAATCCATAACTGCAAAATTTGAAATCAAAATTAATATTTTTTTTGAAATGTAAGAAAATAAAATTAAATTATACGTTTTGTTGTTGAACTAAATAATAGTCGTTTAAAATCTGACTGAAATTTAATTATGTGCAACTAATCAGTCAATATGCAAATTTTAAAAACAATACAAAAAAATCAGAAAATAAATACCTTAACTCCCCTTTTGAAAGGGGTGTAGGGGTATGTTATAGTACAAATATCATTTATTTTCTGATTTTTCTTCGACGATACTGATTAGTTACAGCTATGCTACGTAAAATAATAATCTTTACAAATAGAATTGATCAATTCTAATTTGATATCAAATGGCGCAAATATAAATCCGAAAGAGCAGGGGAATCAAATTCTTAACTTAAATATTTTACCTATTTAAACGGATTAATGATCCGAAGTTTTTTTTCGATTAGTTGGTTGTGGTGCAGGTCTTCGGTATATAAAATTTTGCAACCTGCTTCAAGAGCTGCTGAAATAATCAAAGAATCGTAAAATGAATATTGATATTTGTTGGCAATTATACAAGCACTTCTAATTGTTTCAGGTTGATTAATAAAAATTTTATAACTTTCTGAAATTTCACTAATAGCTAATACTATTTCATGCCAATCAAGCTCGAATTTTTTATGCATAATATTAGAAAATTCTTGTATTACCTGTGTGCTAATAAATGATTTTCCGGTTTCTGCAATACTTTCTGCAACTTTTTGCTTTTCAGGTTCTGTTACAGAATAACCATAGATTAGAATGTTTGTATCCAAAAAGGCCCTATCTTTCATTTGCTTCTTCCCTGTTAAATTTAAACCCTTTAGTATCTAATTGTATAGCCGAAAAATTCTTTTTGTCCTTGTGAACATCTAATTTCTTGTTCTTTGTTTTCTTATACTTAAAAATCAGGTACTCATAAAAGCTCTCCAGTTCTTTCCTTGCTTCTTCTGTAAGGGAATTTATATCGATAAATGCTGTATAATCCATAACTGCAAAATTTGAAATCAAAATTAATATTTTTTTTGAAATGTAAGAAAATAAAATTAAATCATGCGTTTTGTTATTGAACTAAATTATAGTCGTTTAAAATCTGACTGAAATTCAGCTATGTGTAACTAATCAGTTAATATGCAAATTTTATAAACAATACAAAAAAATCAGAAAATAAATACCTTAACTCCCCTTTTGAAAGGGGTGTAGGGGTATGTTATAGTACAAGGTCATGTCCTGAAATAGGTTTACACCAAAAGCTGTTAATAAGTCAACCTATACCAGGACAATTATGAGAACAAAGCAATTTATTCCAGAAAGCTTAAAACGGGAAATCGTTTATGAAGTTTTAACAGGAAATATAAC
>JADHVR010000071.1 GCA_016783885.1 Bacteroidales bacterium | reverse complement strand
CCCAGAGGGAGAGGAAATAATATTGTGGTATTATTTTAAATCCTCACTAAAATTCTTCCCTATCCATAAGGGATAAGAAATGTTTTCTTTCTCCCCCTTATTATTCCCTCTCCTTGAGGAGAGGGTTAGGGTGAGGTGAAAATTTATATTTTAATTTCATTCCTTAAATAAAAATCAGCCATAACCAGCGCTGCCATGGCTTCAACAATTGGAACAGCGCGTGGAACCACACAAACATCGTGTCTTCCCCTGCCTTTCAGAATAACTTTCTCTCCCTTTTTATTTACTGTCTCCTGATCCATCATCAAAGTTGCCACAGGTTTAAAAGCTACCCTGAAATAAATATCCTGTCCGTTTGAAATTCCTCCCTGAATACCGCCGGAATAATTGGTTTTTGTAACTATTTTATCACCTGCCTTTTCAAATAGATCATTATGTTCCGAACCTTTCATTTGAGCAGCTCTAAAGCCCGAACCATATTCAAATCCTTTAGCGGCATTAATGCTGAGCATGGCTTTTGCAAGGTCGGCTTGCAACTTGTCAAAAACAGGTTCTCCCAAACCGGCAGGTACTCCCTGAATAAAACAGCTTATTACACCTCCGATTGTATCACCTTCCGACTTAACTTTCTCAATAAGTTTTACCATCCTGTCAGAAGTATCCTTATCAGGACAACGGACAGGCGATGATTCAATTGTTTTAATATCAAAATATTTATAATCTTTATTTAAAATAACATTTCCTATTTGTGATACAAAAGCGGTAATCTTAATAGCTTCCCTTTGAAGCAAGAGCTTAGCAAAAGCACCACCTGCCACTCTTGCTGCGGTTTCACGTGCCGATGATCTTCCTCCACCCCTGTGATCCCTGACACCGTATTTTTGTTCAAAAGTAAAATCTGCATGGGAGGGGCGATAAACCTCTTTCAGGTGATCATAATCCTTTGAATCCCGGTCTTCATTCCAAATCAGAAATGCAATTGGGGTTCCGGTTGTTTTTCCTTCGAAAATTCCTGAAAGAAATTCAACATTATCGCTTTCTTTTCTTTGGGTTGTCAATGCTGATTGCCCCGGTTTCCTCCTGTCGAGTTCATCCCGAATAAAATCAAAATCAATTTCAAGCCCTGCAGGACAACCATCAATTATCCCACCGATGGCTTTTCCGTGGGATTCGCCAAAAGTGGTTAATTTGAATATTTTACCGAAAGTATTGCCAGCCATGGTAACAAAGGTAATTATTATTCATCAGATGAACCAGGAGTTAACAACGATGTAATTAATTCATCAGCACTTCAAACGAATTCCCTTCCAAAATTATTTTCAAGTCCGTGCCATCCAAATTGTATTGAGACCCAAAATTGGCTTTAAGTGTTGAATTTTCAAACCTTTCAGGTAAATCAAAACTTAATGGCAGAGGCTTAGACATTTTATTGAAAACGACTATTACAATTTTATCAAAATACGTCCTTGCAAAGGCTAAAGTTTTTTTATCCATATAGAGCAATTCAAAATCACCATATATCAAAACAAGATTGTTACGGCGAAGGTGGATGAGTTTTTTGGTAATTTCTCTTGTTTGCTTTTCTTCAGTAACCAAATCATCAAAGCGCATCATTCTGCGGTTGTCAGGGTCATTGGCTCCCGGCATACCTATTTCATCACCATAGTAGATCGACGGCACACCCGGAATTGTAAGAATAAAGGCATTTAGTAATTGCAATTTCTTATACCCTACCCTATCGCCGACTCCGATATCTCTTGTCCATCCGGCGAGTTTTGAATTTTCTCCGAACTTAAGGTCGCCACCGGCTAATGAAATAAATCTCGGTTTATCCTGGTTACCGGTAATGTAGCCCATCAAATTGTGGTAACCATAATAATCCAGGCTTTCTTGTAAAGAATTGACTAATTTTTCAAAAGGTTCTTCATCCCTGGCAAAAACTGCAACGGCATTATCGTAAACATTAAAATCGAACTGCCCGTCAACCATTCCCGAACTAACATAACTCCCTATTAATTCCTTGTTTCCATAGGTTTCTCCAATCTGATAAATTCGCTTTTTTTGAGGAATTACTACATTTTTTTTCAGTTTGTTAGTTAGAGTGCGCCAGAATATTTCTGGGATGTGTTTTGTGGCATCATGCCTGAAACCGTCCATATCATAGTTCTGAATCCAGAATACGGCTGAATCAGTCATCACGTCCACCACATCAGGACGGGATAAGTCAAGTGTGGGCAGGAAAGTATCAAACCAGGTAGTTAAACGATACTCATCCCACTTTTCAGTATTCAGTGATCCGTCAGGAAGATACAGGTCGGTTGCCCAGTCGGGGTGTTGCTGATAAACCGGATGCAATTCATGAACATGATTTGCAACATAGTCAAGAATAACATTCATATTGTTCTCATGAGCTGTATTGACCAGTTCCCTCAATTCATCATCCGTTCCAAACCGGAAATCTACCTTAGATGATGATACGGGCCAATAACCGTGATAACCGGAGAACTTTGTTCTTGGTTCAGGCCATAAACCATAAGCCCCTAAAGGATTTTGAGTAATCGGGGACAGCCAGATAGTGTTTATTCCTAAATCCTCGAAATACCCGTCCCTGATCTTTTGAGTGATACCAATAATATCTCCACCATAATAATTGGCTTTGGGCAGTATCTCAGGATCATCAACATGAAAATCATTATCGGTTTTTCCATTATTGAACCTGTCGATCATCAGGAAATATAATACGGCAGCTTCCCAGTCTTCACGGCTCAACTCTTTTACATTGTTTACTATTTTTCCTTTATCTAATGGAATTAAAATATCATTTGAAGCTCCGTATTCATTTTCTGCCCATATTCTAAGGAATGAACGTTTGAAATTTTTTGCTTTATTAGGGATGGAGAAACTGATGATACTGTCTTTGAACAATATTTTCTCATCAGGCAACTGGTAATTTTGCCAAAAAACAATAATCTTGTCCGGGTTATTTTTAACTCCAAGCGCCACAAGATTGTCTTCATATTTGTAAGTAAACAGCTTTGGTAATTTATTATTGAAATCTTCGCCTACAATAAGCAATGAGTTATAACCGCCAATGTTGTTATCAACCGAATCAGGGTTTCCGGGATCAAGCAACCAATTTTTATCCGGCACAAGTTGATACTGGTATCTGCCGGGATATAGCAACAATTCAATCTGCCATTTGCCATCTGTCAATTTAAAATGCGTGTTCTTCGGATTCCAGCCGTTCATTTCTCCGGCTAAGCTGACATTCTGATAATTATGCCCTTTCGGATCAAATATCAGAGTGTATTTTAATTTTTCCGACTTCTTTAATAAGATAACATAGGGAAATCCCTTAACCCAAACTTTCAGAACCATCAAATAAGGGAGGATTTCTGCTTTTTTCCAAACCAGAAGATATTTTTTATCTTCTGTTAACTTCCCATCCAACTGTTCAGGAATTGAAACCGAATCAATCAGGCTTACATCTGTAAAATAATCCTCAAGAACGATTTCCGTTTCTTCCGGATTCAACATTATGGGAGTTGCCAGCCCAATAATTTCTGATGTTTCAGGAAATTGTATTGTGTCTTGCCGACATGATATAAAAGCTAATAATACGAGAATGATGGTTATTTTTTTTAACATATTACATAATTTTGTTTTGTGTAAAGGCCGAAATTTGCCAAAAATAATCATTATCATCAGGCAATGCCGAATCACAAAGCATTTGTTTTACCAGTACAAAAATATATAAAAATGATTATAGAAATAATTTAATTAATTTTCAGTTTTTTTAATTATTTTGCAATGCTATGTTCTTATTTTTGCGATAATTTTATAAATTTTTAATATTTAAAATTCATGAAAAGCATTTGTGTGTTTTGTGGTTCCAATACCGGGAAGAATGAGATATATAAAATCCATGCAAGGTCGTTTGGAAAGTTATTAGCTGAAAATAATATCACCCTGGTTTTTGGAGGAGGAAAAGTAGGACTGATGGGCGTTTTGGCTGACAGTGTTCTTAACTGTGGTGGAAAATGTGAGGGTGTTATACCAAGAAGTATTGTTGATCTTGAAATAGCTCATGATAATTTAACAAAGCTGCATATAGTTGAAAATATGCATCAGCGTAAAAACCTGATGGCAAAACTTTCAGATGCTTTCGTGGCTTTTCCCGGAGGATTCGGAACATTGGATGAACTTTCTGAAGTTTTAACTTATAGCCAATTAAGAATTTACGATAAACCTATTGGCTTGTTCAATGTTAACGGTTATTTTGATAGTCTCCTGAAATTTCTTGACCATGCAGTTGATGAGAGATTTGTAAGAGAGGAGCACAGGAATAATATTGTAGTTGATGATAATGCCGATGAATTATTAGAGAAGCTAAAAGCATTCGAGCCGGTTCAGATTGGAAAGTGGATTAGTGATATAAAAGACGAAAGTGACAAAATGTTAAATGTTAAATGTTAAAAGTTAATTGTTATTTGTTAAATGTTAGTAGTTCTGATTTCTTTAAGATAACAGATAAAACAATACTTTATATTATGATTGTAACAATAGTTAATGTTCGGGTAAAAAAGGAGCATATTAATGACTTCATCAGAGCTTCAAAAGAAAATCATAAAGGTTCAATAACAGAAACCGGCAACCTCAGGTTCGATGTAATTCAAAATGCAGAAGAGCCTGGCAGGTTTATTCTTTATGAAGCCTATGAATCGGAGGAGGCTGCCGTAAAACATAAAGAAACGCCACATTACCTTAAATGGCGCGAAACTGTTGCCGGCTGGATGGCTGAACCACGACAGGGGATTAAGCATAAAGTAATCTGTTTGCATAAAATGTAAATAGCAAATTTAAAAACCAATAATTTTACTAATTCCCGAAACTTCGGGATTAAAAACTAACATATAACATATAACTTTAGGTACTTTTAATTAATTATGGCAGATAATTTTCACTTTGCTAAAACTCCTGAGATTCATTTCGGGGCAGGGAAATTTTCCTTAACAGGCAGACTAACAAAAAAATTCGGTTCAAATGTTCTGGTCGTAACCGGAGCAGAATCATTGAAGAAGTCAGGCAAATCAGATGACCTTGTTAAACAATTCCGTAATGAAGATATTAAATTTTCTTTTGTATCAATTCATAATGAACCCAACCCGGATTTTATTGATGATGTTACAAAGAGAAACCGAACAAAAGGAATAAAAGTTGTCATTGCCGTTGGCGGAGGCAGCGTGGTGGATGCAGGTAAAGCAATTTCTGCTATGCTTCCTGTTGAGGATTCTATTTTTAACTATCTTGAAGATGTCGGAAATAAAATCCATAGCGGTGTAAAAATCCCCTTTATTGCCATTCCAACAACATCAGGCACCGGAAGCGAAACAACAAAAAATGCCGTTTTAAGCAGTACGGGTGAAAACGGATTTAAAAAATCACTTAGACATGACAACTTTGTTCCTGATATTGCCATTGTTGACCCTGAACTTACACTAACTTTACCTCCTCACATAACAGCAGCTTGCGGTATGGACGCTTTTACCCAATTGTTGGAGTCGTATGTTTCGACAAAAGCTTCCTTAATTACCGATTCTCTTGCATTTGAAGGTTTACATCGTATTCGTGATGCATTGCTTTCTGCATGTACAACTCATCAGCGTGATGTTGAAGTCAGGTCATCAATGTCGTATGCTTCAATGATTTCGGGAATCACACTTGCCAATGCCGGACTGGGTACGGTACATGGTTTTGCCTCGGCAATAGGAGGTTATTTTAACATTCCGCATGGGGTTGTCTGTGGTACTCTCATGGGTACTGTTAGCCGAAAAACTATTGAGCTGCTGACTGAAACCGACACACAAAGCATCGCTTTTAAAAAGTTTGCCCGCGTCGGTAAAATGTTTATACATAGTTGTAATAACGATGACATTTATTATGCTTTAAAACTTGCGGATATAATTGATGAATGGACTGAAATTCTTGATATACCAAAACTTGGAGCGTTCGGGATAAAAGAAAGTCATTTCAAAAAAATCATTAATGCGACAGGGAATAAAAATAATCCTGTTAATTTTGGAAAATCAGAATTGACTGCCATTTTAAAAAACAGACTATAAAATGAAACACTCATGTTCTTTATATTGAGACACACACCTGTGTGCCGAAGCATTACGGTGCGCAGGCACAGGAGAATGATTGAAATGTAAGTGGCAAATAGTTATCGCATTACAATATTTTAAATATATGATAATAATTGGCATAACAGGCACTCTCGGAGCAGGTAAAGGAACCATTGTTGATTACCTCAAAAAGGAAAAAGAATTTTATCACTATTCTGTCAGACAATTCCTGCTGGAAGAAATAAGAAAAAGGGATTTGCCTGAAAACAGGGATAATATGGTGATTGTAGCCAATGATTTAAGGGCAAAACATTCGGCTTCATTTATTATCGATCAGCTTTATTTACGTGCTATTAAATCAGGCAAAAATGCTGTTATAGAAAGTTTACGTACACCGGGCGAAATTGAATCGCTGAGAAAAAAAGGGAAATTCTATCTCTTTGCAGTGGATGCAGATACAAATCTACGTTATGATCGTATCAGGATAAGGAACTCTGAGACAGACAAAATAAGCTTTGAAACATTTCTTGAAAACGAGCAAAGAGAAATGTCTTCAACCGATCAGAATAAACAAAACCTGCAGAAATGCTGCGAAATGGCTGATTTTGTTTTTACCAATAATGGCGCTATCAAAGACTTAAATAACAAAGTGGAAAAAGTTATAGCTCAAATTGACTAATAGACTGTTTAAATTTTAATAAATCATTGTAAAAAATTTACTGATTATTAGATAAACTTCGTGAACCTTTGTGTTTTTGTACCTTTGTGTCTATATTTTGAATGCTGTTTTTTGCCACTAAGACTCAAAGTCACGAAGAATCACAAAGATTAAAGTGACTATATATAAAATATAAATATGATTTTTAAACAGTCTTTAAGACTGGGAATAATAAACCGGATTAAGAATAAAACAGAACCTAATGTTATATTACATTTCGAAATGGATACTTAAACTTTGGGGATGGAAGATTGTAGGAGGCATTCCTGAAGACATAAAGAAGTGTGTTGTTATTGTAGCACCACATACAAGCATGTGGGACTTTGTCGTGGGTCGGCTGGCTTATTTCGTTCTGAGGGTAAAGGTTAAAATACTCATCAAAAAGGAAATGTTCGTTTTCCCATTTCGTTCTTTACTGAAATGGATGGGAGGTATTCCGGTGGACCGGAGCAGAGCCACTAATATGATTGAATATGTAGCAGGTTTATACAAAAAATACGATTCGCTTCATATTACAATTACCCCGGAAGGAACCAGGAAATTAAGCCCTCGCTGGAAAAAAGGCTTTTATTATATTGCTTTAAAAGCGAAAGTTCCTATTGCGCTGGGCGTGCTCGATTATAAACTGAAAGAGGTTGGGATTGGTAAAATATTCACACCTTCAGGCAACTTCGATGAAGATTTTAAGATGATAGAAGATACTTTCAGGCGACGAGGCGCGAAACATCCGGAAAGATTTAATTTGAGTTTAAATGGATAAACCCAACCCGGATAAACCGTTCTATGATATGAATAATTATAGGGTTGTGCAACGGTTACCATTGTTAGGTGCCGGCTTTCTCTATAATTTTATAATTTTCTTCTCTTCGCTTACTATCTGTATCTTTTTTACAAGGAATTTCTTTGATGGAATTTATATAATCTCCAGGTAAAGAATTTTCAATACTTCCTCTCAGTACGAATTCTTTATACCAATCGAACGGAATGAGTTTTGAATCTATATAGTTTTCATCTGCCACATAGATAATAGCATTTTCGATACCTTTATCTGTCGTGATTGTGATATTTTTGAGATTATATCCTTTACTAAGATCTTCAATTTTATCTAAAGTCTTTTTGGATTCTTCATCAATTTCTCCAATTACTCCCCATATTTTATCTTCTGTATTTCCCGTTAAAAAAGCATCTGCTTTGCCAGATGTATCTTTGCTTTTTTTGTGAAACCTCAAAGAATAATTCTCAATATATCCTATTCCAACCCCTTTATATGAATCAATTCTATTCTTGATTCTTGAGGATAACATATTTGAACCGTACGAGAATATTTTCATGATTAACAAATTGTTGCCATTTTATCAATACATTTCCCTCTCAAATCATCATGAGCAGAATTATCTGTTTTCAATTTCTTTATATAGGCTTTAAATTCATTCACTAAAGCTTCATGAAATAATTCCCTATTCAAAATAATGCCTTCGCTCAAATCATTAGGATTTGCTTTTATTATCATTTCAGATTCATTAATATTAATCAAGGTTTTACCTTTTGTTTGAGCTTGATGAAGTAATCCATTTCTTACATGGTCGTAAAAAAGGAATGAAATATCTTCATCAAAATCATTATTAAAGAATTGACTACCTAAGAAAAAATCTCTAAAAGATTCTCTGTTTCTTCCATCGTACACTTGGTTCGTATCTGATATTCCCAAATAGAATTGATTTAAAGTTTCGATTACCATACAATCAATACCAATTATTAGAAAACCGCTATACAACCATATATCTACATTGAGATGTTGTTCAAGAGTTTCAATTTGAGCCAAATATCTTCCATGAATTCTGTCATATACGATATTTGCCCCTTCAATCCATTCATCACTATATGACTGAGTTAGATTTAGGTCATTCCAATGATTATTCGAATATGTTGGTGATATTTTCATTTTTCTTTTTTTTGCTGGCACCTAACTTGTAAATATAAGTATTACGTTTATTTCTACTATAAAAATTATTCTGTTTTTTTAACTGCTTGATTTATAATTTTAAATCCGTTCCCATTCTTTATAAGCATTTATAAAGGTTTATAATCGTTAATTACAATATTCTTTAATCACATTATAAGCATCCATGTTTCCAAGTTCACCAGCCTTTGAAAAGTCTAAACAGGCTCCGTCTATGTCTCCCAATTCATATTTACATAATCCCCTATTGTAATAAGCATACATAAATTCAGGGTCTAATTCAATGGCTTTGTTGCAATCCAGTATAGCTCCTCTGTAGTCTCCCAATTCATATTTACATACTCCCCTATTGTTATAAACATAATTGTTATAAGCATACTTATCCTCAGGGTATAATTCAATGGCTTTGTTGTAATCCAGAATGGCACCTTTATAATCGCCTATTTTATCTTTAGCTAATCCCATTTTAAAATATTCTTCAGATGTTTGATTACAGCCACTTAAAGCAATTACTGAAATAATTAATACTATGATCTTCTTCATGTCTTTTTTATTAGCGTCCTTTATTTGTACTCAATTAATTTATAAAGTTAAAAACATATCCTCTTCAAATCACGCAGCAAATATATGGAAATTTAAAAAGAAAAACAACAGGAAAAATACCCAATTTTAACAAGGGAAAACATATAAAATTACTGCGGGATATTATGTACATAGCTCTTTCGGATTTGAGCGCCGGCATAGTGCGTTGGTTAATCCGAAAAAGCCCGAAGATTGGTAAAAACACAGCAAGTCGAAGGTGGATATGCGGGAAAGGGACTTGCTTTGTTGAATAGTTCTCGCTGATTTTTTTAGACACGGCAAATTCCATTCATTCGACAAGCCAAGTCCCTGCCGCACGGGCTTATCTCGACTTGGCGTGTCTGATGTGCCATAGCTCTTTCGGATTTGAGCGCCGGCATAGTGCGTTGGTTAATCCGAAAAAGCCCGTTGTTAGTGAGGAAAAAAAACAACAAACAATGTGTAAGCGGATTACAAATATTTCCATCCGGGCTAACTAAGCCTGATGTCTATTGTTCAAATAAAAATGAGCAAGGGTTGCGCCGTCGTGCATTATTCTAAATCAAGAATAATATTTATGTTTTCTTTGACTAATTCAATGATATCTTTTGGTAAAACTCCCACTTTTTTAATTAACCTTTCATTATCAATTGCCCTAATCTGATCAATCATAATATCACTATCCTGGTCCATTTTTACTTGTCCCTTTTTTAAGTGTACCCTTAATATATCAGATTCTTTTTTCACATTTGTTGTAATAGGGCAAATAATTGTGGAAGGGTGAGGAACTTTATTTAGCAAATTAGTCTGAATAATAAGAACAGGTCTGGTTTTACCTGGTTCTGTTCCAATTTGTGGATTTAAATCTGCAATCCAAATTTCGAATTGTCTAATCAACATAGTCTATCTCCTCGAAATCTTTTAAAACTGTCATTGAATCTTCTTTTACCAATACAGATTCTTTCTTTAATTTTTTTTCGAGAATCAATCTGCGTTGAAGTTTATTATAATAATCAATTGCTTCATTGATATACCTGTTCCGTGGTTTATTAATCTTTGATAAAATCTTTTCAGTTTCTCCAAAGATAGAATAATCGATTTTTAAAGATATATTTTTCATGATATAATAGTTTTAATTCACAAAGGTATATCTTTTTTGTATATACTCAAAGTATTTATTAAATATTATTTATATTCTTTAATTTCCGCTTCTCCTTTAAGAACCCTTAAGCCATTAAAGGCTAAAGCCCTTATTTCATCTTCGCCGGGATAAACATGGGTAGGAGCAATTTTATGCACCCTTTCAACGATTAGGTTTACAAACCATTTGCTGTTAGCCACACCGCCGGTGATAAGTATTCCGTCAACATCGCCTTTTAAAACTGTGCTCATAGCCCCTACTTCTTTTGCAACCTGGTAAGCCATAGCTTCCAGAAGTAATTTTGCATTTTCGTCGCCGGCAGCAGCTCTTTTTTCAATCTCGTAAGCGCTGTTAGTTCCAAAGTATCCTACCAAACCGCCCTCTCCCTGGATCATCTTCATGATTTCCTTTTGTGAATATTTTCCGCTAAAGCACATCCTTACGAGGTCACCCACAGGTAATGTACCTGCACGCTCGGGAGAGAAAGGACCTTCGCCATCCAGTCCCTGATTCACATCCACAACCCTGCCTTTTCGATGTGCCCCAACAGTGATCCCACCTCCAAGATGAACAACAATAAGGTTTAGGTCTTCGTAATTCCGCATAATGGATTTGGCATGTTCCCTTGCAACTGCCTTTTGATTTAATGCATGAAATATAGAAATCCGTTTAAAATTCGGATGACCGGCAAACCTTGCGATCTCATCCATTTCATCCACAACAACAGGATTGGAGATGTAGGCTTTGGCGTTTGGTAATGATTTCGCAATGTCATCTGCAATTAATCCGCCAAGGTTGCTGGCATGTTCACCCAGAGGACTATTGCGGAGATCATGTATCATTTGGCGGTTAACCAAATAAACACCTGATTCGATAGGTTTAAGCAATCCTCCTCTGCCAACTATTATTTTAATTGAGTCAAGATTTATTTCCGCCTCTCTGAGCTGCTCCAGAATTAAGTCTTTCCTGAATTGGAACTGGTCGGTGATTTTTTCAAACTGATCAAGTTCTTCTTTAGAATGTCTTAAGTTTTTCAGGAAAATTGGAATTTCATTTTCATAGACCGCAATTTTTGTTGAAGTTGAACCCGGATTAATGGCAAGAATACGAGCAATATGGTCCATAGTATTATGGTTGTTTATCTGCAGAAACTCCGTGTTAAATATTTGTCAAAATTAATAAAACAGTAATTGTTATAAGTTATATGTTTTATAGTATTCCTTCTCTAAAATCTATGTTGTATATGATTCACCAATAACGTTTAACTAATAACATATAACTTTTTTACCCAATTGCGGCAGCCAGGGCAATAGAATAAAATTTAATTTTCATAGAATCCGCCCTTGAAGTAAGTACTATCGGCACTTTTGCGCCCATAATCACAGCCGCAGTGGTGGCACCGCCAAGGAAATTCAATGCTTTATACAGGAAGTTTGCCCCGTTAATGTCGGGAGCAACAACAATATCTACATTTCCGGCGACATCGCTTTCGATACCCTTTAGCTCTGCAGCTTTTTTGGAAATTGCATTATCAAGAGCCAACGGACCATCAATAGTACATCCTTTTATTTGAAAACGTTTGTTCATCATCGAAAGTGTAGCGGCGTGCATGGTTGATTCCATACGCTGGTTTACCGTTTCAACAGCTCCGACAACAGCTACTTTCGGATTAGGCTCTCCCAGTAAATGAAATACTTCTACTGCATTATTTATAAGGGCAATTTTATCTTCGAAGGTTGGAGCCACATTCATGGCTGCATCGGTAATAGCAAGTAATTTATGATAATAAGGCGATTCGAAAATAGCAATGTGGCTGATAACATCGCCTTTTCTTAATCCGTGTTCCTTATTAACAACAGCTTTTAATAAAATTCCGGTACTTACAAGTCCTTTCATCAGTATATCGGCATGACCGTCGCGGATCAACTGGGTTGCATGCAGTGAAGCTTCAAGCCTGTCTTCGATATCGATGATCTCATGCTTACTAATATCGTACCCGATCTCACCGGATATTTTTTCGATATTTGACTTTATACCTATTAATACAGGCTCGACAATGTTATTTTCTTCAGCGTTTTTTAAAGCTTCCAAAACATCATAATCGCCGGCAGATGCAACAGCTATTTTTCTCTTCCTTTTAGCTTTTGCCAGATCAACCAATTCCGATAGTTTCCTTATCATAGTAATATTTTTAACAAATAATAAACGCAATATGAATTTTGCTACAAAAATATAAATTGTTAATAGAGAAACAATAAAAATTAAAACGAAACGAAGCAAGCGACACGAAGTTAGTACGTATGTATCCGTATGGATGACTAAAATTTGAAATGACTAAAGTACTTAAAGAAAAATTCCAATCTCAGAAAAGCCAATAATCAGGAATTTTATAACCAATGCTTCCATTTTTTCCAATAATAGAACAAAATCCCCAAAATAAAATATATAATTTCTTATTTTATCACATTGTGAGTAATAAGCTGCTGATAGTTAACATAATATATTTAATATTATTTGTATGGCATAAATCTTGATTGTATGGCTAATAATAATGATTTATTTCATTAGCGTAGAGGGTAAAGCCTGTCAGCAATTATGCCGGCAGGCTTTTAATTTTTATTTAAAGAACCGGTCATGGAAATTTACAAGATATAATTTATCGGTAGCCCTTGTAAATGCCGTATAAAGCCAACGGAAATATTCCCTGTTGATTCTTTCTTCGGTTAAATATCCCTGGTCAATAAAAACATTTTTCCATTGACCGCCCTGGGTTTTATGACAAGTGAGGGCATAAGCAAATTTTACCTGAAGTGCATTGAAAAAAGGATTGTTTTTAACTTCTTCAATCCTCTTTCTTCGTGAAGGAATATCCTCATAGTCTTTTTTTACTTCATCAAATAATCTTTGATTCTCCTTAGAAGTAAGAGAAGGACCTTCAATCATTAAGGTGTCTAATAATATTTTAACATTTAAATCTTTTTCATCCGGATAATCGGTCATACGTATAGTTACATCAGCAAACCTGAAGCCGTATAAATCGTAAAATTTTCCTATTCGAAGTATTTCAATGATGTCGCCATTTGCAATAAATCCGGCTTTTGAATCTTTATCGAGCCAGAAATAATTATTTTTAACTACCATAAGATAATCGCCTGCTGTAATCTCATTTTCCAGAAACAAAATTCTTTTCCTTATCTCCTGGTTAAAAATATTAGCTCTTTTATTTGAACGTGTAATAACAACGGTTTCTTCGTGCATCGTTTCGGAATAGGCTTCGTTTAAAGCATCTTCCAGTTCTTCGCCGGTTATTCTTTTTATATCAGTGAAATTTTCCAAATTTATTATATAACCCCGGTTCATTCTTACTATCCGGTTCCGTATATTGGTAGCATTAGCCAGTATCCCCGATTCAAGGGCTTGCCTGACCACTTCTTTTAACTCGTAAGTATTGATTGATAAATCAAAAAACCGTTTTAAGTATTCCATGTTGAGTGCGGGGCTTACTTCCAAACCTACGGGCGGCAATTGTGCAGTATCACCTATAAGAATAAGCTTACAATTTTCTCCTTCATAAACATAATTAATCAGGTCTTCAAGCAGGTTGCGTCTCGAAAACAAGCTCATATCAGGTGAAACAGAGTTGTCAGGTATCATTGAAGCTTCATCAACAAGAAAAATGGTGTTTTTATGGATATTCCTTGCCAGTGTCAATCTGACCGAACCATCGTTTTTTGTTGCAAGCAGGTATATTTTTTTATGAATCGTAAAGGCTTTTTTCCCCGAATAAGTCGAAAGTACTTTTGCAGCCCGTCCGGTTGGAGCAAGAAGCACTGATTTCTTTCCTGTATAATTAAGATTTTTTACAATTGAACTTACAACTGTTGTTTTCCCGGTTCCGGCATAACCTTTTAAAACAAAGATGGCTTTGTCTTTCTTTATAAATAAGAACTCCGATAACTTATTTATTAGTCTTTCCTGGTTATTGGTAGGCTTGTAGGGAAAATTTTTTAATATCAGTCTCGAAAATTCAATTTCACTCATAATAAATCTAAAATCGTAAATCTGAAATCATTAAAACGGGTATCCGATTCCCATGTTAAATACGGGGTTAAACCAATTTTTTGAGTTACCTATTACCCATCTTTGCCCTTTTGGTAAAGCAGGGTTTTTTAACTTCTGTGCAATGTCGATCCTGAAAATAAAATAATTTAAATCTAACCTTATTCCTGCTCCTACATCCATAGCGAGTTCAGCAGGAAAGCTGCTAAATTTGAATTCTCCTCCCGGATAAGTTTCGTTTTGAGACAAGAGCCAGATATTTCCAATATCATAAAAAAACGCACCCTTAAATATTTTGTATATTGTAAACCTGTACTCAAAGTTACCTTCGAGCATAATGTCCCCTACACGCTCGATGTTGTGCGAGCCAATATTATGATAAGACCCGGGACCTAAATATCTGAGCGCCCATGCTCTCATTCCATTGGCACCTCCTCCGTAATATCCTTTCTCGAAGGGTATATCAACTGAATTCCCATAAGGAATGGCAACACCGACAAACGAACGAAAAGCCAGGCTGTGATTCTTGTTAATTAAAATATAATACCTTAAATCGAAATTCGCTTTGGAGTATTGAGAATACCGAATACCAAAAACAGTTCTAAAGCCTTCTGCGTTTTCGGGACCTCCACCGGCTTTTACTAATGTATTTAATAAATTTCCCGCTAATTCAACATTACCCCTGAAATAGAAAAAATTCTTTATCTTATTAATCTCCTGGTTGTTGAAGACATAACTGTATCTCAGTCCAAATATCATGTGGTCGGTATATTGGTTTCGAAAGCGTTGCGATTCGCCTGCGAGAACAGAATCAAATTCAGGAGTTGTATTTACTTTTATCAGGTTAATGTCAATAGGATAAAGTTCATGCCTCTTAAATCTTGTTTCCGACCATTCATAACCAAATGTAACATTAGTAATTATTCTTTTGTATTCAATCCGGTTCTGAAAATTATATCCTGTCTTTATTGTTGTTTTAGGTCTGAAATATCTTGAAAATATGTCCTGGCTTATGGGAGCAAGAAACTTGGGAATATAAAGACTTGCCTCAATACCTGTTTCAAAAGTGTTGAAAAATAAAAAATCGTTTTCATCACTGCCTTCAGACGTTGAAAATGTTTTCTGCGCTTCCATAGAACCCTGAAACCGGATGTTTAAAACTTCGGCTCCTCTGAATAAATTCTTATTTTTATAAACTATGTATCCGGTAATTCCCAAATCGCCTCCGGAATTGGTTCCCTGTGCTCCGATTGAATAAGAATTTAACGGATTCCTTGTTAATTGAACATTACAATCAAGGAAATTCAAATTTGGATTAAGGTTTGTTGTATCATTGCTTTTCCTGAAATTGACATTAACATATTTATATATCATTAATTGATTTATTTTTTTATATGTCTGACGTACATCGGTAGCATTATATTTTTTATTTCCTTCAAGAAACATCGACCTGGTTAAAACTTTAGGTTTGATTTTCAATGGCGGACAATAAATAAAGCTGTAAAGATTGGGTTCGGAATCACCCCTTCGTTTTAATTTTTCAATCAGTGTGTCGTTTTTAATCGAATCTTCTATAAAAGGTAAAAAATCAGGATATATGAATACCTCATTTATATAAAAAATTTTATGGTTTTCTTCAAGTGGCTTTTGATCAGGATTTGAACCCGGAATAATAATATTTTTAATAAAAAGGGTAAGGTCGATTTGCCTATTATTTAATGCACTGTCAACCTCATAATATATATAGTCTTTTGTAAATCCAAAATAACCGTTATCATTTAGTAATTGAGCTATTCTTGATCTTTCTTTATCCAATATATTTGAATTGAATATTTTATCCGGTTTTAACAATGAGTTACTATTATTATTTAAAACGATATTTTTGATTGAATCATCAGGTATTATGTAATTAATATCTCTTATCCTGTATGGCTTAGAAAGTGATATCAGGTAGGTAACTTTTTTTGCTTTCTTTTTCTTGTATTCGATTGTATCGCTGACCTCAGAGTTAAAATACCCGACATTGTCAAGATATTTCCTCATCTGGTCTTTTGATTCGTTAACAAGCGACAGGTCAAGAATTACCAAAGGTTCGCCTGATTTTTTAAAAATACCGTTTATCCATAATTTAACAGGAAAAATTCCAAAAAATTTTTTATTAGGTTTTTGTTGGATCAATCCTTCTAATTCTCCTGCTGATACATTTTTAGCAGGGTTAATGATATCAACCTTGTTTTTGATAAGCATATATTGATTATCCTGCAATTTACGTGTCGGACTGCATGAGGCAAGGTACAGAATTAATATAAATGCCAGATTTCGGAATAATATGTAAATTGCTTTCAATCGTGCAGATTTAAAAAATATTTGATACAAATTTAATATGAAAGAAATAATATAAACGTCTAAATGTATTTTTTTGTCCCCAATTAATTGTTAATATAAATTATTTTATTAGTAATTAACTGAACGTCATGTTGTTTTGAGAAAACACAATTTTTTTTCTTAAAAAGAAAAAATTATAATATAACTTTGCACTCCCAAATTTTAAAAATAGTTCTTTTTAATATGGGAGTTTAGCTCAGTTGGTTCAGAGCACCCCGACTGTCAAGTCGGGAGGGTCATCAATTTGAAGTTCTTTTTAATATGGGAGTTTAGCTCAGTTGGTTCAGAGCACCCCGACTGTCAAGTCGGGAGGGTCATCAATTTGAAGTTCTTTTTAATATGGGAGTTTAGCTCAGTTGGTTCAGAGCACCTGCCTTACAAGCAGGGGGTCATAAGTTCGAATCTTATAACTCCCACAGATTGAAATTCAATAGATTAGCCACTTTTTTAAAGTGGCTTTTCTTATGCTTTGACACGTAATTTGATACATATTGTGTTAGGACAATAAAGAAAATTACTATTTCTATCCAATCAAAGTCGGTTTTTTTCATAATAATAAAGTTAAATGCAAATATATTAAGATTTTTTATCCATATATTCCTTCGAGACGTTCTCAAAAACAATTGTAGTTGGCTCAACCTGTTCGACTGTTGAATAAACCCTGCTTTGCTTCTGAAATTTGTACTCTGCTAACTTTACCAGGATATTCCATTTTTCGGCTTTAGTCATTTTGTCCAAATCCCGTTGAAGTATTTCTAAATTTCTTTTGATTATTTCACCAATTAACTGTTTTACTTCATAAGTCAATTTGTCTTTTCCGCGTTTCGATGCCTTACCGGCTATTGACGCTATTTCTTTGTTTTCAAATGTATTTGCCATAGTTTTATAACTTTAAGTAACTATAAATTTAAAATTCAATTGCTGATGGGTCTTCTGGCTCAAATCCATCGATTGAAATACTTACTTCCTGAATTACAGCCCGTTTTATTAGTATGCCTTGACTGGTTTCTACAGTGTCCTCTTTATTGTATTTCGCACCTATTGAAAAGCTAAATTTGTCCCTTGCACACTGATAAACTTTTATATCGTAGATACGCGCCCAGAAAGTCAGTTGATAGTCATAGCTGCGAAACTCCTGTATAAATCCTACTCGTTTATCAGGATTATGAGCAAGATATACAGGAGTTAATATTGGCAGTTTTAGAAAACCATCAAAACAGCTTCTATTAAATGCTGTTGCCTCTGGTCGTTTATGTGATTTAGTGTAATAGTTGTAAGATATTAACCGGCCTTTAACAAATCCAAAATCCCTGGTTTGAATGTGTTTATTTAATATTTCTGTGTATGTGTATGCTTTCATTTTTTAAAAAATTCTGTGAATGAATGTACTAATATGTAGATGCCACCGGATGAAATCACATATATCGGATAAGGAAACCCGCAGCTATCAGCATATAATTTTGACAGCATAACAGCCTCATCAAAAGTCATAATCTCTGATAATTTTGATATTTTAAAGTGATGTTCCTTCATTTGTTGTACTTTATTTTTTATTATATTCATTATCAATACTTTAAGTCTATAAAGGGTACAATTGAGGTACAATCTGAGTACAATAAAGTACAATAAAGTACAACCGTTGTACTAAGTTGTACTAAGTTGTACCTGGATTGTACTTTCGTTGTACCTTCTTTTTTAGTTAACTCTTTCATTATTATATATATAAGTATAAAAATAGTACAAGTACAAGGTAACCCCTTTAAAAAGGGATATTGTCTTCAATGTTATCATTTTTATATCGGTTAACTCCATTTTTAGCTGTTTGGACATGACAGCCAAACTGGTCAGCAATTTCCTGATAAGTGCTACCTGTTTGCTTCATTTCGTAAAATTCCTGGTCCCGTTTATCGGTCTCGGTTACCCGCTTTAGGTGTGAAAATTCAGGGCTGAACCCGTTCAACTGAAACCCTGTGAAATTATCTTTAACACCTATTTCGCAGTCAATGACATTTCCAGCATGGTATAAATGGTCTCCTAACCGTACCTTTGTCTGCTTAATATATCTCATATCAACACCTTTTGAGCTACGACCGATTGTAAAACTTGAATCCGCTGCGTTGGTTAGGTTCTTACTGCCTATCATATCATTTTCAGTTATGGGATTTTTCATATCTCGTTTAGGTGTATGGGTCAATACCAGGATAGATAAATTTAGCTTTGCCCTGAGCTGATTAAGCAAGCGCATAAACTTTGCCGCCTCATCTGTTTTTTCAGCTTTGGATTTAATATAAGTGATGTTATCAATAATAATAACCTTTGCACCCGTCGTGTTTACTTCATGTTCAATCTGTTTAAAAATTGCATCTTCCAAGCTGTCAGTTATAAGAGCATCCCTTTTCAATTCAAATCTTTGAAAGTTCTCACTAAATTCAAAGCCAGTGTAACGCTTTTCGAGCTGCTTACAACTCATTTCAAAGTCAAAGTATAAAACTAACTGTGGCGACGTTTCAACTGGTATATCTTCATGTATTGGCACACTGGACGCAATTGATTGTCCTATCTGAACAGCGAGCAAAGATTTTCCAACGTTTGAATCAGCAAAAAGAAATACAGTTTCACCCTCTACAAAAAAATTCCCAAATAATTGCTTTGGTGTTGGGGTCTCGGACGCTATTCTTAACCAGGTGTTGAAGTTGTGGCCTAATAAAACGGATGCAGTTTGCAGGTCTATCGGTTTGCCTTTGAGTGTATTTATATGTAATTCTGGCTTCATATTTTGCTCAAAAGCTTTATCAACAATATCTAAAACTTTATAAATATTCTCATTTCCAGGAAACACAATTGAATCGTGGATGGTAGCATGATCAATTCCGGAATTCATGCAATTAGTGGAAATTTTATCGATCCATATGTTTGATTCAATCTTTTGAAGGGTAGCGGCCATACTTTTTTGGTCAGCCATGTATTTAATAAAACTATCTATAAATAAAGGGAATTTCTCTTTTAATTTCTTATAAATTATACCATTACTATTTATCGATTTACTAAAAAGAAATTTAAACGCAAATTCTTTTATTTCGTCTCTGCTTAATTTCGTCTCTGCAAACATTTCATAGAACCCACCTTTTTGAAGTATTTCAATTAATTCAGGTTCTACAGGATATTCATTTTTTAATAATTCATTTACCAATAACAAGGGCTGTGAGTTTGCAGCATCAACTTCAATTAATGTAGACCCATTGTAAGTAATATGTTTTCTTAATTCCCTGGGCATGGCTGTTAATGGACTAAAAACCCGCCTTTCATTTGTCCGGTGTACGTCTGGCAAATCATTGCTTCTATTGAGATATTTAGATAATGCTTTTCGCCTGTCTTCATCTTCAATCCTTTCTATTATTTCAGGATTAATATTAAAATTCAGTTTTTGAATAAAATTAGCCTGGTATTTAGTCAGCTCGTTTTTTTTTCGCCTTAATTCGCCGGTGGGATTAATATTTATCGTATCTTTGTCCATGTTATCTTGAATGTCCCCATTTAAATTTTACGCCGGTTTCTCCAGACCGGCTTTCTTTTTGTTTTCCATCCACTCAAGTAAATCCTTGCGCCTGATCATTTTTACAGCACCAATGTGAATAACTTTTAACTCTTTTCGGAAAATTGCCTGGTCAAGTTCAACATAGTTTTCATGTGCAATTGCAGAAGCTAAGTCAAAGCTGTAAATAGGCTCGTATAACCTGGACTGTAATTCCTTTATTTCGGATGATTGCTTGTCGATTAATGATTTTAGTGTCGTTTTCATTATAATTTGTTTTTTAGTGTCAAAGTATGTATCATATATTTATGAATAGCAGTGATAGCATGGGTAAACCCCCTGCTCATACAGCACATACTTGCTTATATAACCAGGCCTGAATGTCTGATTCTTTAAATAATAAGGTAGCGCCATACTTATATGGAGGCCATCCCCATTCTTTATAATTCTGGTAAACTGTGTTTACTGCCCGACCAACTTTTATTGCTGATTCAGGGACTTTTAGATAAGTTTCATTTTCGATTGTTATTGCCATAATATTATAAATTAATTTTCGATTGTTATTGCCATGATATATTTATATTTATATTACGCGGCTAAAGTAGTATAAATATAGCAGAATGCAACTGTAAATCAGACGCTTACGGGAGTATAAAATAAAAAACCCCCATTTTATAGGGGGTTCGGTTTTAATGTTTACGGGTCTTTTTTTATAGAGGTTTTCTCCTCATTTCCTCTATTCGCTGTTCCCAGGCGTCAATAATGTCTTTTATCTTTTTTCTCCTCCGGGGGTCAAGCATATTAATGTATTTGTCAATTGTTTTCGGTTGTGTTATCCCCTCAGGGCAAAACCAAACCTTGTCAATGTAATAAAAGAATCTTGCCCACCCACTATATAAAATATAAAGTCTGTTCGATTTTCCATCTATTCTTGAAGGTGGACTAATGCCATCACAATACAATTTTAAGGCTTCCAATCTTTGATTATCATACTTCCCATCAACCACGCCAATAGCGGGAGTTGGGAATCTGGGATATAGTTCTAAAATATTGCGGAAAATATCTGCTGTATTCATACATTCAGCGGATATATGACTATATTTTTCAAGATAGTCAATAGTATTTTTAATTAATACTCGATAGTTCTCTGTAAAATTGTCTTCCACTTCTCTTATTGCTGCTTGGCAAAGGTTAGAAATACGATCTTCAAAACCTGACATATTAGTTTTGTTGTAATCCTCTGCGTTCTGCAGCCACATTAACAGCGCACCCAGATTTCTAAATTCAGGCGCAATATCATTTAACCACTCGATTTTGTCTTTTTTCATATTAAAAGTTGCTTAATGCCTGATCCATCACTTCGTCTGGGAATTGTGCCAAGTATGCTTTAGTGGTTTTTTCATCTTTGTGCGCCAATCCCTGACTAATTATAGATGTAGGTACGTTTTTATATTTTGCTACGGTTGCCCATGTATGTCGCCAAACGTATGTAGTTAACTCTATTTCAATTCCTAAATCTTCACCAATTATTTTTAACCTGAAAAATTCATAAAAAAGTGAGAAAACTTGTTGGTTGTAAGCAATATTTTATTAACTTACAGCCAGTTAACAACAACATAAACAAGTTTTCTCATGTGTAAAAGTAAAAATAAAATTTCACATAGCCAAACGA
>JADHVR010000152.1 GCA_016783885.1 Bacteroidales bacterium | reverse complement strand
TCTTCCTTATCAGCATCGCTGTCTTTTTTATCTGTATCTTTGTCATCACCATTACCACATGCTACAAAAAAAAGTAATGACAATATCAATAAATATTTACTAAATTTTTTCATTAATCTATTCTTTAATTTTAAAAAACTGGAACTTCAAAATATAAAATTCCGGGATGTGTTGTTGATTAATTATTACACCTTATTGCTTCAAATGTTCCGGCTATCCAACTTTTCGCTTTATCTTTAAAGCAAAGTGCTATTTTTCCTTTGACAATTTTATCACCTAGCTCGGTAATTACCATAGCACAATTCCAGGGGACACTTACTTTCTTTATGTTATTATTTTTATCATAATAATGATAATCGGCTACTATTCCGTCTATGTTCGTATCAAAGTTGCTTTTTATAAAGTCACCTTCTTCAAATTCGCCGGCAATGTGCATAATATGAAAAGCATCATCATTTTCAACATAGCCGCAATTCTGTTTTGGAGTATTACTGCTAAAGTTAATTACATTATCACCACTGCCTCTCCACTGTTCAAAATTAATATAAGATATTTTTAACTTCTTGCCATTCATCATTGCTGTTAAAGGCTTCTCAGGAATTTGGTCAATAGAAATATTTTCCGTCCACTGAAATTCACCACTGATATTTCCCGTTTCTTGTTTGTCCTCTTTTTCACCACAAGAAAAAGCTATCACAAGAAATAATAAAATTACAAACTTTTTATAAGATATTTTCAAGATTTGTTATTTATAATTTCAATAAAACTATCATTTCTAATCACCCAATGCAAGTTATTCAGAAAGTGATAAAAACCAAGTCCATCTGCACAAATAATAAGCTTCCAACTTATATTATCTAAAAATATATAGTGTAACTACTCTCCAAAAGAACTGCTACATACACAGGTTCGCCCGGTATTTGGATTGTTAAAAACAAAACCCCTTCCTTCATCACAATCAGTAAAATCAATTTCTGTTCTAAGTAAATATAGATAACTCTTCATGTCTATTAAAACATCTAAACCTTCTTTCTTAATCACGATGTCAGTAGGTCTTGATTTTGTATCGAAGCCTATTTTATAAATGAAACCCGAACAACCGCCACCTTTTATTCCAATTCTTAAAGTATACCCATCAGGAACTTTATTCTCATTCATTAATCTCTTTGCTTCTTCAACAGCTCCCTCAGTTATGTGAACATCCTCTGAAATTCCTGGGACAAATCCTTTTGTTGATTCTTGCATCTTATTCATTTTTTTTCTAAATATGTTTCTTACATATTAATGAATTATTTTTAAAAAATCATTTAAGAAATTTTTAATAAATAAATTAATTTACGCACTACGATTTCCTATCCTCCAAAAATAACTCATATAAAGGAGATTGCTTTCTAAGTTTGTTAACTGCAATTGTAATTCTATCGATAACATAATCAACTTCTTCCAGAGTATTAAACCTCCCGAGTCCAAACCTTATTGATGAACGGGCAAATTCCTCACCTTTACCGATTGCTTTTATTACATAAGAGGTCTCTAACGTTGCTGATGTGCATGCACTTCCTGAAGACACCGCTATTTCTTTTACTTCCATCATCAAACCTTCACTATCAACAAATTGAAAACTCATATTCAAATTTCCTGGAATTCTTTTTTGCGGATGACCATTCAAATAACAGTGGTCAATATTTTCAAGTAATCTATTAATCATTCTGTCTCTATGAAAAACTAAACGTTTTGATTCATCTTCCATGATCTCAGAACAAATGCTACAAGCTTTACCAAATCCAACAATGCCTGGTACATTCAAGGTTCCACTTCTTATCCCTTTCTCATGACCTCCCCCGTTGATTTGTTCAACTAATCTAACTCTTGGATTCTTGCTTCTGATAAATAATGCTCCGATTCCTTTTGGTCCATAGAGCTTATGTGCAGAAAAACTCATTAAGTCAATGTGCATATCATTTACATTAACGGGGATCTTACCAACAGCCTGTGTTCCATCAGTATGAAAAAGAACTTCCTTTTCTTTACATATCTTACCAATCTCTTTAATATCATTTATCGTTCCAATCTCATTGTTAGCTATCATTAATGAAACGAGAATCGTTTTATCATTAATAGCATTTCTTAAATCTTCAGGATTAACTGAACCGTATTCATCTACTTTTAAATAGGCGACCTCGAATCCATGCTTCTCCAAATATTTACATGGATCAAGTATCGCTTTATGCTCTGTTGGAGAAGTTATTATCAGATTCCCCTTTTTCGAATACATTTCCGCAATCCCTTTTAAAGCCAGATTATTCGATTCCGTAGCACCGCTTGTAAAAATAATCTCTCCTGGCTCAGAGTTAATAAATTTTGCAATTTGCTCCCTACTATGCTCAACTGCTGCTTCAGCTTCTATACCAAATCTATGACTCTTGCTTGCAGCATTACCAAATTTATCTGTAAGGTAGGGCATCATAACTTCTAGCACTTTAGGATCAATAGGAGTTGTCGAATTGTTGTCTATATAAATTGGAAATTTCATATCTAAAATATGTTATATTTTTAGTAAAAACTAAAGAAAAAAAATTAAATAAAATCCGAAATCCTTTTACTTTTTAATAATTTACTAAATTCTCTTTGAATATTTTCAATAGTTCCTTTAATCTTGCAGTCTTTAAACAGATCACACTCAATATCCTTTTTCTTATTCAAACAATCTACCATTGCAATTTTTCCATCAATTGTTTCAATAACATCATGCAGAGATATCTCATCAGGTTCTATATTAAACTGGTATCCACCCTTTACTCCCTGACTCGAAATCAATATTCCCCTACCCTTTAGACTTTGGAGAATTTTTGCAGTTAACTCGCGGGATAATTCAAGCTTTTGAGATATTTCATTTGAGGTTACTAATCGATTCTTTGAATTTGCAATATATCTTAACGTAATTAAAGCATATTCAACTTTTTTTGAAATCCTAACCATTGTATATTGATTTTTAATTTAAATTGGACTAATATAGTCGCATTTCAATAGAAAAAAAAGTTAATTCTTTTTCAATATTCATTCATTAAATATTAGGAGAAATCAATGCTTCGAAATATAGTAAAAATTGACGAATCAAAATGTGATGGTTGCGGAGATTGTATTCCCGCATGCGCGGAAGGTGCTTTACAAATAATCGATGGAAAAGCACGACTAATAAGTGACCTTTTTTGTGATGGATTAGGTGCTTGCTTAGGACATTGCCCTCAAGGAGCAATAACCGTAGAAGAAAGAGAAGCAGAGCCTTATAATGAAAAGAAGGTCATGGAAACAATAGCCAAAGGTGGAAAAAATGTTATTAAGGCTCACCTTGAACACTTGAAAGAACACGGTGAAACGAGATACTATCAACAGGCAATAGAATATTTGAAAGAAAATGAAATCGAAATTCCAATCGAGAAGGAAACTGTAACACCGGAATCCAATCAAGCATGCGGGTGTCCCGGTTCTCAGACTATTGACCTTAGAGATATATCGAATGATGGAAACAGAGAAGAAACTGGAGATCGAACATCCCACTTACAACAATGGCCCATACAATTACATTTAGTTTCACCACTAGCTGCTTATTATAGGAATTCGAATTTGCTTCTTGCTGCTGATTGCGTTGGTTTTTCATATCCCGATTTTCACAAGGACTTCTTAAAAGATAAAACCATTGCAATAGCATGCCCAAAACTTGATACAAACCAGGAAGCATATCTTCAAAAATTAGCCGCAATGATAAACCAGACTGAATTAAAATCGATTACAGTACTGGTTATGCAGGTACCGTGCTGCAGTGGCTTAGTACAGCTTGCACAAAAAGCCGTTGAGATTTCTGAAAAAAGCATTCCCCTGAAAGCAGTGGTCATTGGTTTAAAAGTTGAAATTCTGAAGGAAGTTGATTTAACTCAACAAATCATGAATAAAGAAAATATTAATTAATCTAATTAACCTAATTGCCGATTGATCTAAGAAATATCCAATATGAAATAACCAATGCCCAACGTATATTACTTATGAAAAATGAATGTTAATTATTTGAATAAATTGTTCAGATTATTCATTAAGATTTGGGATTTAATTAGACCTGCCTGCTGCAGGCAGGAATTAGTATAATTAGTGCAATTAGATATTTCCTACCTAAAGAATACTGAATTATGCAAAGATCATAATATAACTTTGTTTTCGAGCAGAATACGGGAGGGTTTCGCGCTCCCAACGAGATTCGAACTCGTGTCTTCACTGTGAAAGAGTGATGACCTAACCCCTAGTCGATGGGAGCATTTTTAAAGGTTGTAATTTTACTAATTCTATTCTACATTTTCAATGTTAAAATTCTTTAATGATTCCAAAAATTCATCCGATGACTCTGAGTCATCGGATGAATAGTAGATTATTTTACAAGCACCATCTTCTTTACATCAATAAACTCATCTGTTATCAACTTATAAAAATACACTCCGCTCGGATGGTTATTACCTTTGAAATCAACATTATATGTTCCGGGTTGGAGTTTTTCGTTTACTAGTTTTCCAATTTCTTTACCGAGTGAGTTATAAATAATGAGTTTTACGTCTGATGTTTTTAAAATGTCAAACTTTATTTTTGTAGTCGGATTAAAAGGATTGGGAAAATTTTGATATAAAGCAAAACTCTCAGGTATCTCGGACGAAGTATTTTGTACAGATATTATGATGAGACCCCCACCCCGTAGAACAATCCCCGGGCAAAATACACTTGAGTCTCCAAATGTTAAAGTAGCGTTTGTATCGACATAAACCGTATCTGAACACATGTTACTTCCCGAAGGAAACACTGCATTTGAGCCGGGAGGTAAATAAATTGAATCAGCAAATGAGTTTACGTAAAGAAATAAAAATATTAAAATAAATGATATTGTTAATGTTTTCATAGGGATTATTTTTTTAATGATTTTTTAATTCTCGCAATTTCCTTTTTCTGCTCTTTCAATTCACTTTTGAGAATATTTAATTCCGATTCTATTTCATTTATTTCAGCCGTTTGATTAATTATGATTTTTTGTTGCTCTTTCATTGCTTCCACAAGCACAGGAGTCAAATTATCATATGCAATTGATTTATACCCATTCTTTTCAGTTCTTACGAGTTCAGGGAAAACATTTTCCATATCCTGGGCAATAAATCCTAAATTTGATCCTTCTTCAAAATTGAACTTAGGAAATTCAT
>JADHVR010000070.1 GCA_016783885.1 Bacteroidales bacterium | reverse complement strand
AAAGCAAAATTTTTATAAGAACAAAAATTTTATCCAGTTTTATGATAAAAGGCTTGTGATTATCAATCCTGAATTTCGGTTTTATCCTACCCAAAATAAAATGAAAGTTGATTACCTGGTCGTAAGCCAAAACCCCGACATTAAAATTGCGGAGCTAACAGAGAGTTTTGATTTCGAACAATTGATTTTTGACTCTTCAAACCGGTACTGGAAAATAAATAAATGGATTGAAGAGTGCAGTAAAACCAGTGTGGAATACTATGATGTTAAGCGGCAGGGAGCGTGGGATAAAGCGATTTAGTACCTGATTCCAAAATCCAAAATCCAAAAAACCAAATCCGAGAGAAATCCGTGTTAATCTGTGGTGAAAAATATAGCACCACAGATAGACACAGATTAACACAAATAATCTGAGAAAATCCGTGTTAATCCATGCCTTTGCCGCCTGCCTGACGGCAGTCAGGGCAGGCAGGTGTGGTGAAAAAAGAGAAATAATTATATACAGTCTGTATTTATCTCGAAATAATGATCTTTTGCGAGAACATCTGTTTTCCGGGCTAAAAAAATTTGAGGAGCTAAGGACTGTATTTGTCAGTTATTCATCACAGTTGCAAACTGTGATGGGCAGGAAAAGGAGAATTGTAAGCAATTTTAGCAAATCTTTAAATTTTTCTTTGTATAAATAAAAAATTAATTTACTTTTGCACTCCGTTTTTAACGACAAGTTCATTTAAAAATATTGGTCACGTAGTTCAGTTGGTTAGAATGCCGGCCTGTCACGCCGGAGGTCGCGAGTTCGAGTCTCGTCGTGACCGCAAGGAACCCGGGATTTAATTATCTCCGGGTTTTTTTATTTTGTGCCAAATGCCTTACAAAGTATATATTCTTTACTCCCAAAAATTGGATTCCTTTTACAAAAAAAAGAATAATTGATTTCATTTTAAAATATTCTGATGGTATTTCGAGCCCTGACGCATTGCTTCTGGTGAAGCAATGGTCAGGATGCTGACCGAAGCGTCAGCATCTCGTCGTAACCGCAAAAGCTGCCCTTAAAAGGCGGTTTTTTTTATTTTAGGATAGAAGTGTTAATTTTCAGGCTTTTTCTATAATTTCAGGGCTTAATTCATTATACTGATTTGCTGCCAGGCTCAAGAAGATTTATAAAATAACCAAATTATTTGACAATCTCGAAGGTTTTATAATTTTCTAATTGTCCATCTTCTTCATCAATTTTATAAATCTTAGCCCATAAAGATCCTTTACGGCACCATTCCCTGAATTTGACAATTTTTTCTTCTGGACCTTCTGCCTCAACATAAACCGTTCCGTTACTTCTATTCCGAACGAATCCTTTAATACCTAAACGGTATGCTGCTTCCATACATGAGAACCTGAATCCAACACCATGTACCCTGCCCATGATGGTAATATTAATATGTTTTTTCATAAGGGAAGTTATCGACCTGAATTGCAAAGATAAAAATAGTTTTGGAAAAAGCAAGAAAAAAATTAAACAGGAAGTCTTTTTGTAATAAAGCTGTTTACTTTATCGTAAACCTGTATGGGTGTTAAACTACGCCAGAAAAAATTATTTGACTCTTCGAGAGTTAGGTAATAATCAATGCCGGCGCTTTCTAACTCCCTGATTACATGATCCCTGAAGTTAATGCAGGCAATCCATCCATCCTCAATATTATCAAACCATTCCTGGTAATAATCATTTTCAGAGGAATGAAAATTCATAATGTTTTCTCCTATTAAAATAAATTTATTGATCCCGCTGTCAATAAGAGCATCTGCAATGTTTCTTTTCAGGTACATAATATCGTTATAAAGGCAATCATTCCATTCGCCAATAAGTTCAATTATACAAAAGCCATGATCATAGTTAACGTATAGTATTTTAATATATAAAGTTGACGACCCAATCTGGTCCCATTGAGGATGGATATAATGATCGTATATAGTATTTGTAAATTCAAATTCACTGTATTGTCTGCCATAAAATGGCGACCGTCTGTCTTCAGAGGCTATGTACAAGTGTCTCCAGTTGTAATGTGGTTCAATCGTATGCATCTTCTAAAATGTACTTAATCATTATCTGTTAAAAATAAATTCAATATAATTCAGGAGTTGTCTTATAGCATTTCTTTTTCAACAAATTTACTCACTAAATATGGATACAAAAATACATTAATTTCAAATATTCCCTTACTGTTTTCATTTATAATACCCGCTCTTTGCAAATCTTTCAATAGCAATATAATTTTATCACGTTTTGCTGGAATCTCTTTTTCATCGTAGCCGATTAACAATATTCGTTCAAGTCTTTTTAATGTCAGCCTTCGGTGCAAAACAAATTGTAATATCATCACATACCAGCTTTTATCAATCTCGTCCAGGATAGTCAAATCGGGTATTACAGGCATTTTAATATAAAGGAATCTGTCATCAATATCTGCAATATTAGCAATCCATGCCTGAAGTGTAATACCAATATTACCTTTGGAAAAGTTAAAATATCTTGAAAACAATCTTGCCTGGTCCCATTGTCTTAATACCGTTCTTTTTCTTTCACTGAAAAGGATTTTAAATGCGCTTGAATTGTGCCTCAGAAATACTGCCGATTGAAGCTCTTTCGCATTTAACGGTTCAAGGCGGATAATATTTAAAAAATAGCTTTCAATTTTTTTAATTCTTGTAAACATTCTGAACGTATGTATATTAACATTCAAAATAAACAAGTATTTTTTACCGTATAGCGAAATAAAATTTATAATCTCATCAATAATAATAAATCCTTCCAGACTTTTTTCCCACCACAATTCAAGGTCATCGAAAATGATCACTGATTTCGCGGGTAAACCGGAAAAAATATTTTCATTGCTTTCCTCCGATTCGAATGTTTCACGGAGAGTATTATAAAAAGTCTGTTTGCTTATAGAACCTTCCAAAGGAGGATTTATAATGTATGATTTCGCTTCGTCAGCTAATTCATGAACAAAGTACTGGGAGAAAAATGACTTTCCTGATTTTCTGTCGCCTGTAATGAGTATCCCGCCCGAGTAGCCTGCGTTAAAACGCTCAATGGCTTTTCTTGCCTCCTCTAATTCGCTCTTTCTGCCTACCCAAAATTCAAAAAGGTTTGATTGTTTCCTGAGAAATAACTCCCGGTAGTAAAATGGTATTTTTTTTAACACTTCATCATTAAAGGAAATTTTTTCGATAAGATTCAGCAGCTTGTTAACCTTTGGAGGATGTTCGGTATTTTTTGAAATCAGTTTGTCGGCAAGCAGCATACTTTGGCTTTGGCGAAACCAGAGTTGCTTTAATATTCGACCGGCAATTACATTACTTTTCTCAATAGTTTTTTTTATATAAGTCAACCTTTTTTTTGTTTCTTCCTCCTTAATATATTGCTTTAGGTATAAAGCATTTTTTGTGAAAGCGCTAACCGTTAAATACTCATCTATTTTACCGGATACTTCCAGGAAAGTATTATTTATCCTGAGTTTTATTGCATTTGCTTTTTCGATTCCCGAATTGGCTTTTTCAATTTCCTCTTTAATCAGGCTGATTTGTTCTTCTTTAGTCAATTCATTATCCGATTGGCTGAAGGCTAACAATCTTACAACTTCTTTCAGGTACTTGTGAAATCCTTCTAATTCTTCATCCAATTCTTTAAAAGCAATTGATAATGGTTCGGCAAATTTGCTTTGAATTAAATAATCGAGCAACCTGGTAGCTGATACACTGATTGTTTTGATTTTTTCAAATTGTGCTGTTTGATAATCGTTCAGAGAATCTTCATGGATTATCTGTACCGATTCCGGAAAATTCCGACCTGATTGCCGCACCCTTCTGTTAATTTCGTTTGTTATTTCATTCAAATATTCCCGCAAATCCGAAACTTCCTGAAATTCTTTTTCAAAAACGAAGTCTGCCGCCTTGTTATTCACCAGGTTCTTTAAATAACTATTAAGATAATCGCGAAGTTGATCTAAATTAACGAAAAGGTTTTCGTCTATCCTCCTGACAAGCCTTTGCCTGATGTCGAAATAAATATTTTGTAATCGTGAACCATAAGATAAAAGTGAAATTTCTAACAAAGCATTATTGTATAAAAGTTTTTGATTACGAAACCATTTTTCCGGTATTTCCAAAAGATAAGATTTGAGAGCGGAAGTAATATTGGATTGGTTTATTTTCCGGTGAATATAATGATTGGTGTTAAGCTGTTGAAGTTTATTACTTATTGCCCCAATTGTTTCATTGATCTGATTTGTAAGAAATAAAAATAAGGAATTGCACGATTCCTCGTTAAGAAGTTTTATTTGCTTCAGATGTTTTTCGGTTTTACGCTTTTCAATGTTGATAATATCGGGTGAGGGTTTATCTTTAGCAAACTTTTGTTCGATATTATCAAAGCTTTCATCGAACGATTTTGTAAATTTCCGTAACTGGATAAGGTTTTGAAGGCTGATCAAACCGAATTTTGATAACGCATCATGAAGGGTGATAAAGGCTTTGTCAGGAAAGTACGATTTGATAAGTTTGTAATATTTAACCTGGTAATAAAGAGGTTTGGATGTAAATTTGTACCTTATCCTGTACAAAAATTTAAAATATTTAAGTGTAAAATTATCCTCCTTAGCTGCTTTAATACTTTGCTTTTCAATTTTTTTCGGAAGTCTCGACGGGCTTAGTTCGGGGAGGTGTTCAACATCTGCAATAAACCGGTCAATGCTTTCATATAATTCTTTTTTCTGTTGTTCGAGTTGATTTGTCGGGAGGTCATTAAGCAACCTGTGCGATTTTATTAAAAAGTTTTGCCTGATCCTTAAAATAGCATTACTGGTTTTCTTTCCTTGATTTTCAGTCATAGTTTCCAGGCTGTCGTAACTGCTACTTACCAGTTGCTTCAGAGATTCATACAATTCACTATTTTGCTGAAGGATAGTGTTGAAACATGTATTAAACAAAATCCCGACTTGTTCATCCATATTATTTTTAAGCGCTTTCAAATGATCAGCAAGAGCTTGTTCTTTTGGATAATCAATCTCAGGGATAGTGTTTTTTTCCTGGTATATCAGGTTTAATTTCTTTTGGATTTGTTCGTTTTTTTTACCGGATTTCTCATAAACACCTATATTAAGTTCCTTGAAATATGATGAGGCTTTAATTAAAACAACGGTTCCGATATTACGGCACATCCGGTTTATATTTTCAACAAATTCTTTTTCCCTTCCTGTCTCAATCTCGGGAATACCGAGAAAAGTGAGATCGGAATTTATTGACTCAACTTCAATGATCTCGTAAAACTGTTTTTGCCCTATCTGGTTGTTAATAACCTTAACTTCAGCGTCGATACGCATATTATCGAGTATGGCGTATGCTTCCCGCTGAATCCTTTCTTTTTCTTCGTTAACCGGGTTAACAATAAGGAGTCTTACTTTAGAATCTCTCCAATTCTCAGAAAGCCAGATAAATTTAACAAGGGATAATGAAAGGTTGCCGTTATTTCCCCGACCGCGCCACCATAAATCGATGAGCTTCTTTTTGCCAAAATCGACTTTTTCGTCGAAATCCATCATAAGAACGTTTAAATCCAGATCCGAAAGTATTTTTACAGTTTGGGCAAACCGTACAGGCTCTTTACTTTGTCTTCCCCATGCCATTAAAACAGTATTTGGCTCAATGCCCGAAAACCCGTAAGTCCTGGAAATCATTTCCACTCCATCGTAAAAATTCCGGCATTCTTGCTGTCGTGTAAAAACTCCTTTATATCTCTGGCTGTCTTCTGTTTGAACGGATTGTTTGTGCTTGGGGAAAAGCACTTTCGCCTCTTTGTTTTCAATCAGGTCAAAATTTGATAAAAACCCCAGGTTTCCAACCAGGTCTTTTCCGAATTCGATAAGGAATGGTCTTGCCGGTGTGCTGCCGCTGAATAAAATTATATTCGGACGCCAGTTACGCTCTTCGAGTTGTCTCTGATCCATTTCGTGGAGTGAGGAACGCACTATCGACGACCATACGCTTTGCCACACATCTCCGAAATCGAGCTGCAGCATTTTTTTCTTCAGGAAGAAATAAATCCCTAACATAATAATAAGGGCTATGATCATAGCTGCAGTGTCGATCTTAAACATAACCCCGAAGCAGGCAATAAACCCAACAATACCAACCCATTTCGAAATTCTGAATTTAGGTCTGAAATCGGAGCTTGCCCAGCGTTCAAGAGCAAAAGCAAGATTGATAAAACCATAAGCAGCGATGTAAAACATGGAAACAAGTCTGGCGATAACGTTGAGTTCACCAATTAAAATTCCCGCTTCGGCAATGATAAATGTCAGTATAAGAGCATTTCTGGGTTCATTATTAATACCAAATCCTTTACTAAAAATTTTAGGTGTGATCTTATCATGGGAGATTGCCTGTAAGATTCTCGGAGCGCCGAGAATCCCGCCTAATGCAGAGGATAAAGTCGCCCCCCATATACCTGCAATAACCAATGGTGAAAACCAGGCAATCTTTAAAAGAAAGTTTTTATCGTTCAGTAATAAATCGCGGTTAACAAAATATGCTAACCCGATAGCGAGGCTGATATATACCAGCAATCCTACAATAATGGCTGTCATGGTACCAAAAGGTATGTTTTTACGCGGATCTTTTAAATCGCCCGACATGGCAACACCGGCAGTAAATCCCGTAACAGCAGGAAAGAATATGGCAAATACATAAGCCAATGGTTCACCCCCTTCAAAAGGATTAGAAAGTATGGTTACAGGATGATAATCGGAATTGAAAAAAAAACCGGCAAAAATTGATATTAAAGATAATACAATGGCTCCAAGAATTATATACTGAGTTTTAATAGCAAGGGAAGTGCTGATATAGGCAATAATTACAAGGCTGATAATTACAATAGTACCTATGATCCGGTAACTGTTTATGCTTTGCTCAAGACCTAAAAAACGGTTGATAGCTTCAATTCCTATAAAACACTCGCAAAAACCGATAATGTAAAGAGAAATGCTCAATGCAGTTCCAATGAATATTATTATTCCGATTGCTCCTCCCATTGGTAATCCTAAGCTTCTGGAAAGAATGTAATATATACCTCCTGTTTTTATTTTTTTATCAGTAGCAATGGATGATATGCTTAAACCTGTTGAAAAAGAAATGATATGCGCAAAAAGTATTATACCGATAGCAGCAATCAGTCCTGCCTGCCCGACAACCCATCCCAGACGCATATACATGATTACCCCGAGGATAGTCAGAATGGAAGGCGTGAAAACACCTGCAAAAGTGCCGAATTTTCTGGCTTGTGAAGACATCTGGTGGTTGTTAGTAAGTGTTAATGTTCTTTTATTAGATAATTAGTCATTGGTCATTAGTCATTGATAGTCATTTGTTTTCATTCATAGTCATTTATGGCAATTCATTTAACCTATATACTTATATACCATTAACTTTAGTTATCCATACGGACCCATACGGACTAACTTCGTGTCGCTTGCTTCGCTTCGTTTTGAATTTTAACCATTTAATAATGAAATAATTTGAAATTTTTATACTTTTTACTTCAGTCTTTTCATAGCTATTAACATGTCATTATCAATAATATCGTTCAATTCAGCAATAAGATCTTTGTAATCGTATTTAGTGCCGCAGTAATACATTTCAGTAATCGGGTCTTTATCAAGGATCATTTTATACAATTCATCTTTTGAGGGCGTCTTTTCTAATTTACTGTATTCCTCATAAGTAATATTCAGGAAAGCAGCGTTTTGATCAATTCCCCTGTTGTCAAGCAAATAACCTTTGTTCAACATAGTTGGATAAGCAAGTTTACCTTTATAAAACACATCTTTGATACCGGGAAAACTGACGATGTCAGATTTATCTTCAGACAAAGTTACAGGAACCTTGTCATAATAGTCGGCTTTTGTTTTATAAATAATGACAGGCGGACCAGCCTTGGCTCCTTGTTCCATCTCTTTTTCTTTCTTAATTTCAGCTTTTTTCTTTTTATTGATGGTGGAAGATGGTTTGCACGAAAAAATTAAAGCTGAGATCATAATAATTGATATAAAATAACAAAACGGTTTACGCATGATAAAATGATTTAAATTTTGGGTAAAAGTAAAAAAATTGTTAATTCGAGTCTGTCTTTAAACTACTGGAGTTGTGAAAAATCAAAAAAATAAATTCAATAATTTCCCATTTAAGGGGGGAAACAGGGGGGTTAAAATTAGCAATATATTTATTTTTTTGATTTTTATAACTATATGGACAGATATTAATTAGTTTTTTTCATTTTCCTGTTTTCATTTACATTTCATTAACACTTGTAAATATTTGTTAAAGGATTAGCAGGGAATAAATTAATTTATAAATTTGCACGTTCGTAAATTTTAAAACAAAAAAATTACTTAGTATGAAAAAGTTAGTATTATCATTAGCAGTTATGCTTTTTGCGGCTTTTACGGTAAGCGCACAGGTTTCAGAATCCAAGAAAGCAGAAGAAAAGAAACTAAAGGAAAAAGAAAGGGCAAAATATGAGCAGGTAAGCAAGAAAAACAACAATCCGAATGCGCCTGAAATAAAGTTTAATAATGTAGTACATGATTACGGAACAGTGGAACAACATGGCAATGGTCGTTGTGAATTTAAGTTTACCAATACCGGAAAAGAGCCTTTGATCCTTTCAAATGTTCGCTCTTCGTGTGGATGTACAGTACCCGAGTGGCCACGTCAGCCGATATTACCCGGGCAATCTGATGTTATTAAAGTAAAATATGATACAAAGAGAATGGGGGCGATCAATAAAAGTGTTCATGTTTATTCAAACGCAAAAGTTTCTCCAATTGCTTTAAAAATAAAAGGTAAAGTCGTTTCCAAGTCAGCAACACAAATGCCGGAGAAGAAGGTTGAAAAAACAGGAGCACCCATAAATAAATAAGGTAAATAGTGTCTGTCTATAATATCAAGGGAAAACTTAAATAAAAGTAAAAATCTTATCCCGGTTTCAGTTTGAGCCGGGATTTTTTTATGATTAAAATTTTTATCTTTTGAAAATTATTTTTAAAAATATAACTTTGCAGCAATTAATATTGTTAAATGTTAATTATCAATCCCGAAGTTTCGGGAATAATCAATAAAAAAGCTTATGCCACAAATATCACAAAAGGGCAGGAGAATGCCCGAATCGCCCATCCGTAAGCTGGTTCCGTTTGCAGAAGCAGCAAAAAAAAGAGGAATTAAAGTCTATCATTTGAATATTGGTCAGCCCGATATTGAAACACCGGAGATAGCCCTGAATGCTGTCAGGAATTTTAACCAAAAGGTGGTTGAGTACAGCCATTCGGCTGGTATCAGATCATACAGGGAAAAGCTGATTGAGTATTATAAAAAACATAATATTCACATCACTGCCGATGATATAATAATTGGTGCGGGAGCTTCGGAAGCCATCTTGTTTGCGATGAACTCCTGTATGGATAACGGTGATGAAATAATTATTCCCGAGCCGTTTTATGCCAATTACAACGGATTTGCCGTTAATGCCGGAGTTAATGTGGTTCCAATCCCATCGAGTATCGAAACAGGTTTTGCCTTGCCTCCGATTGCGGAATTTGAGAAAGCAATTACGCCTAAAACCAAGGCAATCATCATTTGTAATCCGAATAATCCTACCGGTTATTTATATTCAAAGGAAGAGTTAGAAGTGCTAAGAGAAATAGTGCTTAAATACGATTTGTTCCTTTTTTCCGATGAGGTTTACAGGGAGTTCTGCTACGATGGTAAAGAACACTTTTCAGTAATGCACCTTGAAGGACTTGAGAACAATGTCGTATTAATTGATTCTGTTTCCAAGAGATACAGCGCTTGTGGCGTAAGAATAGGTGCGATGATCTCTAAAAATAAGGAATTAATGGCAACGGCTATGAAATTTGCTCAGGCACGACTTAGCCCGCCCACTTTCGGGCAGGTGGCTGCCGAGGCTGCCATTGATACACCCGATGAATATTTTGAAAATGTACTTAACGAGTACCTTGCAAGACGTGATGTTGTAGTTGAATGCATTAATAAAATGGAAGGCGCTTATTGCCCGAACCCATCGGGTGCTTTTTACGTGGTTGCTAAACTCCCGATTGATGATTCGGATAAGTTCTGCAAATGGTTGCTTGAGGATTTTAATTATAACAAAGAAACCGTGATGCTGGCGCCTGCTACCGGATTTTATGCCACTAAAGGTAAAGGTTTAAATGAAGTACGGATAAGTTATGTACTGAATGTGGAGGATTTAAGAAAGTCAATGAAATGCCTTGAGGAGGCGCTGAAGGTTTATCCGGGGAGGACGATTTAATAAAAATATATTTTTAGGCTCTTTTCTTCCTGTCTCATATTACAGATGTGAAATATTTTTGAATTAATTGGATTATACCTGTCTGGCCGACAAGGCAGGAATCTTAGTGTATAACCGCCTTGAAGTTACAAAATTCAAGGTGCAAGGGGGATTCCCTGCCTTCGCCGGCAGGAAGGCTCACGCCTGCGCTTGTGCCTGCCCCGGTGTTCGGAATGACAATACTCTTTGAAATGACAGAAGGGGTCAATTCAAATATCACATAATCCCTGGCAGGATTGGGAAATACTTTTATAGCATTGTCTGTTGTTTGTATGCTGGAGACTTGGTATGTTGAGAAAAGGAGTTGATATTTTCGACAAGGCAAGTCCCTTCCCTTTCAAGCCTACTTCGACTTGCCATGTCTAATACTTAGTTTTTATTTTCTACTCCGGCACCTGGCTTTCTTTTCCGATATTCAGGAGTATATAATCATTTTTATCACGATTATCTATCTGCCCGTCCAGGTTATGATCATTAATATTGTAACCTGAATTTCCGGCATCAGATTCCCATACACCGGTTTTGTCTTCTATGGTTATCTCACCGTCGCAATTACCATCGCCGCCAACCATTCCCCATATACCTGATACAAGCTCATTATAACCAAGTGAACCTCCAAACACCTGCCCTTCTCCTGTTGAAAAGTCATAGATGTACATACCTTCTGTTTCTGTAAGAGGATTATTAGAAAGAACCGGCAGGTGATTTCGGCTGTAAATAACAGCAAACAGGTTTTGAGCAGGTTGAGTATTAAACAGGGGGTTGCTACTGCCATCAACAGAAACGATCGAGCCGTTGTTCAGCAGCAGGCATGCCTGAGTTTCGATAACAGTGGAACCGGTTGCATTTTGCGCAATATCTGTATCACGGAGCTCAACCAATACCCAGTCAACAACATCCGGGTTAGGAACAACAGGAATAGATTCTGTTCCGGTGTAGTTCCATGGTGCTGTGGTGAAAGGTTGTGTTAAAGGAAATTCGGGTACGGCAATCAAATCGGTATTCATGTCAGTACCGTTAAAAGGCCCTTCGATGAATACGGTTAAATTTACATCAAATCCGGCAGCAACAGTCAATTCTACAGGTATTATAACGAGTGAAGCATCAGGGTCATTACTGTTAATATAGATATCTGCATTATAAACACCTTCAGTTAATCCTGTTGCATCAAAGCCTACATTGATATTAGTATTGTTACTTGGTTGAACCGAACCGTTAACCATGTTTAATCCATTTAAAGTAAGCCAACTGCCTGTGGGTCCGGGAGTGCCGCTTATTACAACATTGTCAACTGCCCAATACCAGTCATAATTTGCATCATAATAATGAAAGCGAACCTTAAGATTTGCATTTGAATAAGACAGGATATCAATTGCCTGGTGGTCGGGAGAACTCCACGATCCGACATCGCTATTTACCGAATAAATATTTTGCCAGCTTGATCCGTTCCATATATCTACATCTCCTTTTTCATCTCCGCCATAACTATAGAAATTAAAGTAGTGGTCAAATTCAAGAGTGAGCGATGTATAGCCGGAAGTATTTAATTCAGGTGTTATCAGTATTTCATCCATATCAACGTATCCGGCTTCATCGCTATCAACAAAAGCAAAAGGAGTTCCGTTTAATGTATAACCATTGTAATTAGTAGCTCCGAACCATGTATCGGTGGTTTCGCCTCCGTCAATTATAGTCCAGTCTCCGGGAATACCTGAATCAAAATCAGTATTTAACAGATCATCCTTATAATCTTTTGAATACATAACTGTTGCCGTATAATCCAGTTCCATATCACCTGTATTTTCAATATTAAGAATATCTGTTGTTGAATTATCAGGAGCAAGAGTTTTCTCAAAATTTGAAGGATTATAAACTATATTTGGTCCTTCAACACCACATCCGGTTACGGCAATGTTAACATTTGGGCTGTCAGGGTCATTGCTTTGAATGTAAACATTATCGCTGTAACATTGTATCTCTGTTGGTTCAAAAGTCAGGATAAAATCCTGGCTGTCTCCGGGTCCGATAAGGAAATTCAGTGTATTTTTTCCATTATCTTTATATGCTTTTTTTGTTGCTTCACTTACAGAAAAAGCAACCGGTGTTGTAATTGACCCTGTCAGGTTATCAGCGCCACTGTTAGAAATCGTAAATATTTCGGTAGCATCTCCACCAACCATTACATCTCCGAAATCAATAAAAACAGGATCAACGGAAATATCCGGTTCTATCGGAGAGAGAGACGGAAAGACTATATAATCAATCCACCCACAGTCGGAACCAGTGGTTACGAATCCGTCCTTATCATAAACCCACTTGAACGTATGAATACCGGCAGAAACAAAATAACTAACCTTGCCCCATGGCACTTCTCCTGCCCATTCATCCATCATATTACCATCAATCCAAAATTGGAGGTAATCATAATTGCTTTCTGAAGATACTTTACGGTAAAATGAAATGGTATCATCAACAGTAGTTTCTAATGTAACATATAGCTCTGAGATTTCGTTGTCATTGATATCTCCTGACTGAGCGCTGTAAACTCCTTCGTAAGGATCAACCGTAGTCGGTAACCAGTCGGCGTCTCCACCTGTTATCCATGGAAACCTGCTGAAATTTCCGGTTTCCCAGTCTTCCAAAATAAGCCCCACGGCTTCGTAATATGTATGAGAAAAATCGTAATTGCCGGCATTTACATCCACATTCAGATCAACTGCGGTACCTATTGGTGTTGCTGCATCACAGGTAATGTTAAAAGTTGCATTAGCAAAAGCCCCTGCATTGATCTGTCCTAAGGCAGAACTACCGGAGTTAATTGTGATCCACGAACTGCCTGATGTTAAGGTAGCTGAGGCATCGGGTGATATGCTGTGTCCGTTGTTTAGGGTTTGAATAATTATATCAGCAGTTTCACCCGGGTCGAGCCTGCCGTTGCCGTTTCCTCCTGATATATCGTCGATAGTAATATTTCCGGCTTCGAGTAATGGGGCATTTATTATAATGGTGAAAGAAGAATTCCATGTATCGATACCATCCGTCATTTCAATATCGAAACTTACTGTATGCTGGTCCGGTACATCATCGGAAACTGTAAATGCAAAAGCTCCGTTTTGCGTAGAAGTTGTTCCGGCAGGAATATCGAGCCAGTTATTGCTATTATCGGTGATTGTGATATAAGGATCAGAAGAAAATAAAGTAGCTGAAACATTTGTAGCCGTGCTGTTTCCGAGATTTTCAAGTGTAACATTCAGTACGATATCTTCACCATAATCTGCTTCTCCGTTATTATTTCCTGCATTATCATCTATTTGATAGCTTTCGAGTGATAAATATGGTCCGGAGGGTGAAGCTACTGTAACCGTTCCGATATAAGGCTGTCCGTTTTGGCGTGTAACCACAATATCAGCGGTTCCCGGTACATTAATCGGCGGATTCATTGTAACTTCAGCAATACTGGAAGCATCAGCTATTGCAGCTCCATGAAGTACGCCGTCTTTTGTAATTCCGACATAAGCATAAGCTCCGGTATTTACCGTGAAAGAAGCAGTTCCCAAAGGCATAAGTGCATCATAAGTTGCTGATGTAACAGGAGGCTGCGACATATAAACCATTAATGAAGGGTCGCCCATCAGATGATATATTTCCCAGTAATATGTTTCACGACTTGAACCGGCTTGCGTAACTGCAAGATTACCGGCAGAAGGCATTTGCCCCTGGGTAACATACCATTCGCTTAAAGGTTCGCCATTATCATGAAAAGTCCTGTCGTAAGCGCCCAGGTGGCTGGCATTGTAAACAGGGTTGGCTGAAATAGCTTCATATCCAACTCCCCACCAGAAGTCTTCATCCCAGTATGTGCTGTTTGAACCCCCGATATATCCTAAAGCTCCTTTGTCGGCAGCACGTAAAATCTCTTCTCCAAAACAAGTTCCGCCAAATGTAACAGAACTACAACAGTTGCCAATCATTAAAGGATATTTATGTGCATTCGTTAATGCTGGGATATGACCGGTGTTAAATGACGGATCAGACCATCCTGATGAACCACAGTGTGCGGTATAATTAGCATAAGCAACGCCATCACTTACGTTCTGCCTGATATTAGCTGAATAGTTCCCGCCAATTGGTTCAGGTTGAAGGTATGTGTGTGATAATAATCCATGAGAAGCATTAAAATAGTACGATGTTCCGTAGTTAATTTGTCCGTTACCATGAAGCTGTCCATAGGTTGCATCAGCGCCGGCTACCATTACTACTTCATCAAGGAAAGAAGGATCGGGCATAAGGTATTGCTCGTATTCAAGGGTTTTGTCAATTTGTGGCTGAAGTTCAGTCAGGTTGTTTGCCGAGAATCTTCCATAATAGCATTCAGGATAAATATCTCCGGTATATTCGCAATAATACAAATCGGTAATATGACCTCCGGCAGTTCCGTTAAACGCCGGTATTTGCGCGACATCACCAACTAATAAAACAAAACTTTGAGAGTTGTATCCTGCCGGCGGATTATTATATAAATCCTGAAGATAGGATTTTATGGAGGTAGTTGTGGTACCCACAGCCGGATCATCAGTATAGGCTTCAATAACATAAAATCCTTTTTTTGTTTTCCATTCAATATAAGGTTGCAAAGCCGCCTGGAACATCGGGTCGGAAACAATTATAAAAGTTACAGGCTCATCCATAATCAGCTCGTCTGTGATTTCTTCCTTATAATTAGCAAAAAGATTATAAACGCCTTCGAAGTAAGGTGAGAAAAGGTCTTTTTTCAATTGAATGGTTTTATTTAAATCTCCCCCGATAAAATTAATTTCAACTTCTAATTCATAGCAGACTTTAATTTTGTTTAACACAGGATTGTACCGGAAAGGAGAAATCTCCAGCCTTGCTATGCTTACACCCCGCATTTTACCGAGATAATTTACTGTAACAAGGTCAGAACCTATGTAATCATTGGTTTGATATGTGGATTGATTGATAATAAATTCCAAATCCTCCGGATTGTCTGTGCTTTTGGAAACAGAGGGTTGCGCCGGTATTATTTTATTATTTATACCAAAATCACTCAAATCATATTCAAGATAATTTTCTTTGATAATCTTTATTTCAAAATGAGATCCGATAGGTACCTCTATCACCTTTTTTAGTACCGGTAATTTCGGATCGCCGATTTCCAGGCTATACCCGTAACCGTCAACCGTAATTTGCGAAAATATACCTGATATGGTTTTAACACTAAAATAACTCAGGCTGGCAACAGAGTTGGTCAATCGAAGACTTGAGTAATTATTTTCTGTGATTGTTAATTTGGTTTCTTTTCCTTCTGTAAGTTTAATTTCTTCTGAGAAGGATGTCATGCCTGAAAAAATCAGGGCAACTAATAATGAACATAGTTTGAATTTTTTCATTTTGTGTAAAATTTTAAATATTAAAAAATTAAAATATTTAACGACCGATTTTAAGAATAGATAATATTTTATAGCGCAGAGGAAATTATATGGTGGCAAATATATATATAAAATCAGTCTGTTTTATCCGGAATGGGTTTAAATTTATTTTCCCCAAAGATCAGTATTATGAAATTGACAATAAAAAGCATAAAACCATGATCTTTTTGATATATTCGGCAGGGTTACGTATTAGCGAATTAATTAATATGCGAAAAGAAGACATTTTGGTTGATCGTAAAATGGTGTTTGTAAAGGGTGGTAAAGGAAAAATGGATCGTTACACTATATTGGCAGAATCTGCTCTTGAGCTGATGAATGATTATATAAAAGAATACAAGCCGGAGAAATATTTGTTTGAAGGACAATACGGAGGTAAATATTCAAGTACCAGCTTAAGGAAAATTTTACATAGAGCAAAAACAAAAGCAGGAGTAACAACTCCCGGTTCAGTACACACATTGAGACATTCTTTTGCTACGCATTTGTTTGAAAACGGAACTGACTTAAGATACATACAAGAGTTACTGGGACATAGTAGCAGCAAAACCACGGAGATATATACGCATGTTAGCACTCTGAACATATCGCAGATTACTTCACCGGGCGATATGATAAATTTATAAAATTATCTTTGTATTATAAAAAAAATAAGTATTTTAGCAATCATATAAACACTATTAACAAAATGACAACAGGAAACCAAAACTTATATCTCTTTAAAGCACAAAGATTTAATTTGGCAGACAATTATGCCCAAAGTGGAAATAAGAGCCAGTGGGTGGTGGTTATCCAGTAGTTGTGGGCAATAGCCGAAAAAAAAATAAATTTGAACTATGGAATTTACAAACAAACTCAGGGCACTCGGTGACAAAGTGACCCGACTAAAAGACAGCATCCAGACAGAAGAAGCAACAAAGACAGCTTTTATAATGCCCTTCATTGCTGCACTGGACTATGATGTTTTCGACCCACTTGAAGTCATTCCCGAATTTGTTGCAGACCTTGGGATAAAAAAAGGTGAGAAAATTGACTACTGCATTTTACAAGACAGCAAACCAATAATTATTATTGAGTGCAAACATTGGCGAGAGAATCCAAATGATCATGACAACCAACTTCACCGATATTTCTATGCAACCAGTGCGAAATTTGCTATCCTAACAAATGGAATACGATACCGTTTCTACACGGACTCGGAACAGACTAACAAAATGGATGACAAACCATTTTGGGAGTTTGAAATTAGTAACCTTTCAGACAGAGACATAAGAGAACTTGAAAACTATCGGAAATCGAATTTTAATGTTGGACAAATCTTCAGTACGGCACTTGACTTGAAAATCAGCAATCAGGTTCGACACGTAATGAAAAAAGAACTCAACGACCCATCAGACAATTTCGTTAAGTTTTTCGCCAGGCAAATTCATTCTGGGACATTGACAAAAAGGATTATTGAACAATACAAGGGAATAATCAAAAAATCATTAAACCAGCTAATTAGCGACCCAATGCAAGTCAAATCTGCAACAGAAGTTCATAGACCAGTAAAAGAAACAGAAGATTTTAATGGAAAAAATCCTGTAATGGTAGAAGCAGGTCGAAAAGCTGCACAGACAAGAAAAATGACAAAAATTAATGAATTCACCATTGGCAGTGACAGTTATCCAATTGCGAAATCATACGAAATTTTGACAAAAACTGCTGAATGGCTAATAAACAATGGTAATTTACGAGAGACAAATTGCCCAATCGCGACAGGACGAAAAAGAAATTTAGTACATACCACACCGAGACATAGAGACGATGAAGATTTTGTGGCTCCCAAGATATTGTCGAACGGACTTTACATTGAAACACATTTCAGTACAACTGGGTGTATTAAAAATGCACGGAAACTTCTTGAGAGCTGTGGACATCAAGGACAATTATTGAAGGTTTAACTCAATAACAGACGGGGGACGGCTACATGCCCACAACAGCAAGTAAAAACCATTGGCGGTGAGGTAGTTATCTGATAAGAAATTAATAATATTGAAGTGAAATGGTGCTAATAAACTTTGTAGGTGAATCCGCCAACGATTTTTTACTTGCGACCGTTATGCACTATGCAAGGCATACTTATAATATTAAAAATATAAAATACTATGAAAAAATTAACATTATTGATGGTTTTAGTCTTGATAATCCAGGCTTCTGTATTGTCTCAACCCTGCCTGCCTGAAGGAATTACATTTACAACTCAGGCTCAAATAGACAATTTTCAAACCAATTACCCTAATTGTACAGAAATAGAAGGACATGTTGAAATTACAGGAAATGATATCACTAATTTAAACGGATTAAATGTTTTAATAGCTTTCGGTGGAGGTCTTTCGATTGGTGATTATTATATTGGTAACCCCATTCTGACCAGTTTAACAGGTCTTGACAATGTAACTTCCATAGGGGGAAACCTTTTAATTAGGTACAACGATGCCCTGACAAGTTTGACAGGTCTTGGCAATTTGACTTCCATAGGGGGAAACCTTGAGATTGGTAACCCCGTTCTGACAAGTTTGACAGGTCTTGGCAATTTGACTTCCATAGGGGGAAACCTTGAGATTGGTAACTCCGTTCTGACCAGTTTAACAGGTCTTGACAATTTGACTTCCATAGGGGGTTGCGTTGTGATTACGTCCAACGCTGCCTTGACAAGTTTATCAGGCCTTGGCAATTTGACTTCCATAGGGGGATACCTTTTTATTATGGACAACGCTGTACTGTCAAGTTTAATAGGTCTTGACAATTTAACTTCCATCGGGGGCCACGTTGAGATTAGGTTCAACAATGCCCTAACAAGTTTAATAGGTCTTGATAATGTGACTTCCGTTAGTGAACTTTTAATTTTTGGCAACTTTGCCCTGACAAGTTTGACAGGCCTTGACAATTTGACTTCCATTGAAGGTTATCTTTATATTTGGAACAATTATGCTCTGACAAGTTTAACAGCCCTTGATAATATAACTTCCATTGAGGAAGACCTTTCGATTAAAAACAACGTTGCTCTGACAAATTTATCTGGCATAGATAATATAGATGCAGCCTCTATTGATAATTTATATATTTTTGGTAACATTTCCTTATCTACTTGTGAAGTTGAAAGCATTTGTAATTATCTGGCAAGTCCAAACGGAGTTATTGAGATCCATGACAATGCAACTGGTTGCAACAATAAAGCGGAAGTGGAAGTAGCTTGTGAGTCTGGAGTGCCAAACATAAATTTTGAATCCGCATTTTCGATATATCCTAACCCTGCAGAAAAAGAGATTTTTATTTGCTGCAAGAATGGAGTAAAAATAAAAGAGATAAATATTTATAATCAGATAGGACAAAAAGTATTACATGAAAAACGAATAACCATTACAATTGATGTTTCAATGCTCATGCAAGGAATGTACATTATTGAATTGGTCTCAGAGGAATTTAAAATCAGAGAGAAATTGATGATAAGATAGAGAAGCACAGTGCATAACAGAGGTTATGTAAAAGGGATTAATGAAAAACCAAAAGATAATTATTAAAAAATATTGTATTTAAAACTCTGGCAATGAATGAAAAAAAACATTAACATTAACGTAAAAATATAAACGATGAAAAAAATAATTCTACTCTTAATTGCAACAATAAGTTTGACAAGTCTTGCAGTTGCTCAAAACCCACAATGGCTGAATTACACTAATGGTGATTACATTTATACTTTAGCAGAAGAAGGCAATAATATGTGGGTAGGCACAAGCGGCGGTTTAGTTAAAATTGACAAAATTACAGGTATTCCAACTTTTTACAACTCTGCAAATTCGGGTTTGTCCTATAACTGGTCCACCTCAATAGCCATAGATGGAAGCGGGACTAAGTGGATTGGGACTTATGGTGGCGGTTTGGTAAAATTTGATGGCACAGACTGGATAACATACAACACTTCAAATTCTGGCTTGCCCTTAAACTTTATATGGTCAATAGCCATAGACGGAAGTGGGACTAAGTGGATTGGAACCGGGGGTGGCGGATTGGTAAAATTGGACGGCACAAGCTGGACAATATACAACACTTCAAATTCTGGCTTGCCCTTAAACTTTATATGGTCAATAGCCATAGACGGAAGTGGGACTAAGTGGATTGGAACCTTAGGTGGCGGATTGGCAAAATTTGACGGTACAGATTGGACAACATACAACACTTCAAATTCGGGCTTGCCTAATAACGATGTCCTCTCAATAGCCATAGATGGAAGCGGGTCTAAGTGGATTGGGACCTGGGGCGGCGGAATGGCAAAATTTGACGGTACAGACTGGACAACATACAACACTTCAAATTCGGGCTTACCTGATAACGATGTCTATTCAATAGCCATAGATGGAAGCGGGTCTAAGTGGATTGGGACCTGGGGCGGCGGAATGGCAAAATTTGACGGTACAGACTGGACAATATACAACCCTTCAAATTCGGGCTTGCTCGGTTACTGTGTCTATTCAATAGCCATAGACGGAAGTGGGACTAAGTGGATTGGGACCTGGCATGGATTAACAAAATTTGATGGCACAGACTGGACAACATACAACACATCAAATTCTGGTTTGCCTGATAATACGGTCACTTCAATAGCCATAGGCGGAAGCGGGACTAAGTGGATTGGAACCGGGGGTGGCGGATTGGTAAAATTGGACGGCACAAGCTGGACAATATACAACACTTCAAATTCTGGCTTGCCTGATAACGATGTCACTTCAATAGCCATAGATGGAAGCGGGGCTAAGTGGATTGGTACCTGGAATGGATTAACAAAATTTGATGGCACAGACTGGACAACATACAACAGTTCTAATTCTGGTTTGCCTGATAACCATGTCACCTCAATAGCCATAGACGGAAGTGGTACCAAATGGATTGGGACTGATGATTGCGGAATGGCAAAATTTGACGGTATAAATTGGACAACATACAACACTTCTAATTCGGACTTGCCCGATGACGAAATCCGATCAATAGCCATAGATGGAAGTGAGACCAAGTGGATTGGGACCTGGGGTGGCGGTATGGCAAAATTTGACGGCACAAACTGGACAGCATACAATACTTCAAATTCTGGCTTACCCTATAATAAGATCCGGTCAGTAGCTATAAACGGAAGCGGGACCAAGTGGATTGGGACCTGGGGTGGTGGTATGGCAAAATTTGACGGCACAAACTGGACAACATACAACACTTCAAATTCGGGCTTACCTGATAACGATGTCTATTCAATAGCCATAGATGGAAGCGGGACCAAGTGGATTGGGACCTGGCATGGCGGCTTAGCAAAATTTGATGAGACAACCTGGACAACATATAACGCTTTTAATTCTGGCTTACCTGATAATACGGTCAAATCAATAGCCATAGATGGAAGCGGAACTAAGTGGATAGGGACGGGCGGAATAGCTGCCTATAATGAAAATGGTATTCCTGTTTTTGTTAATGATAATATATTTACAGTAAATAAAATAAAAATTTTCCCTAACCCAACAAATGATTATTTGAACATCAAACTGCATTCCAACACCAACATTACATTCATAGAAATAATCAATACCCAAGGAATCCTTGTTAAACGTCATAAGATCGCAATAAATCAAAACTTAATAGATGTGAGGGATTTATCTAACGGGGTTTATATAATAAGAATGCATACTGCAAATGGATTTGTAATGAAAAAACTAATAAAACAATGATAGAATCCCTGTGCATAACAACAGTAATCGTTGCACAACCCCACAATTATTCAGATCATCGAACCAAAACAAAGCTTTGTAAGGATGCCTGTTTTTAGAGTACAATTATTGGTTCGGAAAATTTTGTGAGCTTAGATGGGCTTAAAATACTCCATATTTGAGCCAATAAACAGGAAAAAGAATCTTTGGCTTTAACTGCCTGATTCTTCAATGGATTTAGTTTAAATTTGAGATACTTCTTTAGGTTATAAGCTGTGGCTGCCATCATCATTACTTTGTTAGCTTGCTCTATGCCTATAGTATTTACCTTCCGCATTCCATAGTAATTGATCAAAGAACCAAAGACCGGTTCCACCGTACTTTGCCGCTTCTTTTTCATATGTTTACCTTTTGAGCTGTTTATACGCTCAATAGCCCGTTCATATTCTTCTTTGTAAATGGTTATTGTAATTCGTTTTTCCGGGGCTTTACCCGCGCATTCAGTTTTATAAGGACAGCCTTTGCAATCACTTGACCGGGTTAAATAGAGTTTCTTTTCATTGTTGTTTCTGTTCTTTTCTATTGTGATTTTTCTGAAGGTAACTTTCTTATTGTTACGGCATAACCAATAGTCTC
>JADHVR010000151.1 GCA_016783885.1 Bacteroidales bacterium | reverse complement strand
TGTTTACACGCCAAAACCGTGCTTTCTACAATTTTGGGAAACTTATCGAATTGCAAAAGATCCCTGCAACAGAAATGTCCCGGTTCATCACAGCAGGCTTCAAATCAACCATAGGCGTTATTGAACGTGAATTATGCCTACGGCTTATTAACTATTGCGACAATATTCCTTATTATATACAGTATCTTGCTTCTGAGTTTTGGGATGTTTGTATTGAAAAAAACAACACCCCTTCATCCGGATTGCTTAATGAGGCACTTGCAAGGCTCATCATAAATCAATCCGAATACTTCGCGAACCTTTTTGAGATATTAACGCCTTATCAGCAAAAGGTACTGGAAGCCATAACGGTTGAAAACAAGAACATCTTTACAAAAGAATACAATAAACGACATCATTTATCTGCAAATTCAAGCACACAACGAGCTATAAAAAAATTACTTGAAAAGGAGATACTCGAAAAAACAGAAAATACCTTTTCATTCAGCGATCCTTTTTTTAAAAAATGGCTTGAAGAAAATATTTTGTAACAAATAACCCGTCCACTAATAAATACCGGATTTCAATTAATAAAAAATGATCGAAAAGGAACTTAAGCATATCATCGGGGAAGGGGAAGGGTTAACGGTTGAGTTTAAGAGCAGTTTCAATAATGAAGCAATTGAAAGTTTGGTTGCTTTTGCAAATGCAAAAGGAGGTAAGGTCGTTTTAGGTGTTGCTGATAGTGGAATGATTATTGGGCTGAATATAAATCCTGAAACGATCCAAAACTGGGTCAATGAAATAAAAACCAAAACTTCACCATCAATTATTCCTGAAGTTGAAATTATTGAAATTCAAAACAACAAAATTGTTATTTTTTTAATGCAGGAATATCCCATAAAGCCAATTTCTGTCAGAGGGAAATACTTTAAACGTGTGGCCAATTCAAACGATTTGTTGAGTACATCGGAAGTAGTAAACATGCACTTGCAATCGTTTAATACCAGTTGGGATTATCATACCAACAATCAATTTGTTATTGACGATATTTCATTTGATAAAGTGCAATTGGTCATCGACAGAATGAATCAGTCCGGTATCAGGATTACAGAAGATCCGTTGACTTTTCTGATTAAAAATGATTTAATTCGCGATGAACTCCTTACCAATGCTGGTTTTTTGCTGTTTACAAAAAACGATACCGTGCTTACAACAATAAAATTGAGTTTTATAATCCTGGCAGGCTTCCGGAAAATATTACGGTTGACGACTTACTTTCAAATAATTATATATCCACACCACGGAATAAACTTATCGCTGATTTTTGTAAAAGCTTGGGGTTGATTGAAAAATATGGTACCGGCATCAGACGAATTGTAGATTATTTTGTAATAGAAAACCTCCCGGTCCCGAAATTTCGGAACCTCTCAGATGGATTTATGGTTACTGTCTTTAGTGAAAAGTCGAAAAATGACACCGATTATGACACCGATTATGACACCAATTATGACACCGATTATGACACCGATTATCGTCTCCAAAATATTATATCTGCAATAAAAGAAGATAATCGTATAACTGTGATAAAATTAGCAAAAATCAATGGGGTTAGTAAAAGTACTATTTTGAGGGATCTGGGAAAATTAAAAGAAAGTGGGATATTGGAGAGAGTGGGCTCCGAAAAAAGCGGATACTGGAAGGTCATAAACCAATAATGATTGAATTTGAAGTTCTGAGTCCTGTCCTCCTCTCAGAGGAGGTGTAGGAGGAGGAACGAAGCTAAAACTTCTAAAAGAACAAATAAAGGTACGGGATCGGTGCAAAGAGCAAAGAATTTGAACCGTAGTGTATCAGGATTGCAAAGCGTACTGGCGTGTAATCCATGAACAGATGAATAAATAACAAAAATGAACCTTGCAATATCAATAAATAAGATACCAATAAGAATGACAAATAAAAAACCTTATTTTGTAAAAAAGAAAATAATATGGAAACAATAGAATTAAAAGACATTAAGAACTTTTTGCCTTATTTTTTAAAATACAAGAGGGTGTGGGCTGATTATGACGAAAAAGCAGACATACTTTATATACATTTTAAAAAACCTAACCATGCCGATAATTCTGAAATGACTGATGATGATATTATTATCCGGTATGAAAAAGGCGAAGTTATCGGGCTGTCAGTCCTCAATGCAAACAAAAGAAGCTCTAAGCTTGTATAATGCAAAGAATGAGCATTTTTTATAGGGGAAGAATATTCCATCAGGGAATGACTGTACCGGCGTGTAATCCGTAAACAGAAAACACGAAACAGAAAACAGAAAACCGTCTTCGGTCTTCCGGGAATTGAAAACTAACAACGAAATAATTTGCGTAATCTGCGAACTGTAATCCCAAAACAAATTTGGTACTACTGTTAATTTAATGGGTAAAGGCAATTTTTCATTTCATTATAAAAAACTATATATAATGCTTCAATGATTGAATGCAGGAATGCTTGAATATTTGCAATGAATAAAGTTATAACAATGTGCTATTTACAACTCTGTTTTGTTTTATTCTCGCATTGAAGCATTGAATCATTCTCGCATTTATGAATTAATTGATTATTCAGTATTGTCGTTTTCCATTAAATTCGTGGTAGAACCACAAATTTTATATATTTTCGTATAAATTTTTAACTCATGAAATCACTAAAATATTTAGTATATAAAGAAGATAAATACTACGTTTCACAATGTCTGAATGTTGACGTATCCAGCTTTGGTAATACTTTACAGGAAGCCGTTGATAATCTTAGTGAAGCTCTTGAGCTTTATTTCTCAGAAAGGGAGTCACCGGAAATATAAAAAGGATAAAAAAACGGTAATTGTTCCACATCCTAAGAAAGAGGTTCCATTGGGTACTTTTCGTAGTATAGTTCGCCAATCAGGACTATCTTCTGACGTTTTCAACTAACGATTGAGGCTTGGAAAAGATTCTGGGTTTTACAAAAGAACCCTGGAATGATGGATGAAAAAACAACTCAAATACCGTGGTTATGAAGTACAATGGGATAAATGGAGTTAAATAAGAAAACAATAAATTTCTTTAAAAGCCTGTATTGGGATTATCATGTTTCTGAAGAGGATATTATTAAAATAATTGAATTGGGGGAGTGGAATGGTTTATCACGAAAAAACCTGTTAAGCAGGGTTTTAAAATCCTGCAGGTGGTATGAAATTAAAAAAATTCTGTCACCTGAATTCCTGAAAGAAGCATTGTCGGAAGACGTTATTAAAACTCTCTTTCCGAAGTCATTGGCTGAAAAATATAATTATGTCGGAAGATTATTATACGAATAAATTGTATCCTTTTCAGGATTTGGTTCTAAAACTTATCATGAATGTTGACGATACATTTTATCTGACAGGCGGTACTGCTCTCGGAAGGTATTATCTTAAACACAGGTATTCAGACGATTTAGACCTTTTTGTTAACCGGAATAACGATTTTAAAAAATTAACAAATAGAATTATTTCGCAATTACAGGGTCATTTTCCTGAGATTGAAATAGCTTTATTAAGTGAAGACTTTGCAAGGATTTTTATTCATAATGAGGAATGTCGCTTGAAAATTGAATTTGTGAATGATGTACTTTTTCATACAGGGGAAATACAATCTGCAAGTTACTTTCACAGAATTGATTCGTGGGAAAACATATTGAGTAATAAAATATGTGCCCTGTCCCGCGACGAAGCAAAGGATGTAGCTGATTTGATTTTTCTTTCGATGAAGTATGATTTTATATGGGAAAGGATGATAAACTATGCCCGACAAAAAGATTCATGGGTGAATGAAATTGAAGTTTCACAATTAATTTATAAATTTGACACGCAAAGATTAACAAAAATTAACTGGATAAAAGAGCCAAAATTTGATCGTATGAAAAGTGCATGTCAAAAAATTGCAAAGGAAATTATTGCCGGTGGAAAAAATTCCCTTGTCAATGAAAAGTTGGTAGATAAAAAGCAGAACTCATAACCAATAGAGCCAAAATACAAGATTTATCAAAGCATCTTTTTTGGGATGTTGACCGTGACACAGTTGATTTTGAGAAACATAAGTCATATATTGTCAAACAAGTTTTAGAATATGGATTGATTGACGATTGGAGATTAATACAAAAATATTATGGTGTCGAATAAATAGCCGAAGTGTCCAAATCATTCAGAGAGCTTGACAAAAAGGCACTTTCATTTATCTCCTTTCTGTCAAAAACTCCTTTAAAAGAATTTAGATGTTTCATGGAATAAAATCAAGCCTTATATCCTTAAAGCAGTTGATATATTTAATCAAAGTATTTTATAGTTCCCTAATCAGCACAAACAACAAATCCGTGATAATTAATGTAATTTGCGGACTGTAATCCTTAAATGAATTTTATATATTTTCGTATAAATTTTTAACTCATGAAATCACTAAAATATATAGTATATAAAGAAGATAAATACTACGTTTCACAATGTCTGAATGTTGACGTATCCAGCTTTGGTAATACTTTACAGGAAGCTGTTGATAATCTTAATGAAGCCCTGGAATTGTATTTTGATGGTAAAAACTATTCATTACGAGAAGGCTGGATAGAGGTTAACTTGTATACTGACGGAAATCAAGTTTGCAAATTTATGAGGTCTGATTTCGTCAGTATATGCTGATCTGTAAGAATTTGCTCTTGCAAATTCAAACAGCATCAGTATAATAAAAAAAAGTCCTTGGTGTTTATTAATAAACATCAAGGGCTTTTAAATAAAACATGAGGGACTTTTAATAAAAACACCCTCAATTCATAAAAGCGCTTGTGCTTATTCTATATGATTAATTCTGCATTGCTGCCTACATCATCATCTGCCAAAAGAAAAACTGCAATTAGCTACATTTCTGTTGATATGGAAAGGAACTTATACACAGGCCGGGGGTTAAGGCGTAAGGCATAAGTATGAAAAAGATTGGGGGATTTTAAGAAAAAAGATTAAAGGTTGAATTTATGGGACGAGGCTTTGCCTGGTTAGATACCGGAACCAACGAAGCTTTACTTGATGCAACTCAATTTGTGCAGGCTATTGAAAAAAGACAAGGACTTAAAATTGCATGTATTGAAGAAATAGCTTATAGGAAAGGCTATATAAATAAAGAACAACTTTTAAAACTAGCTGAACCATGGAAGAAGAATCAGTATGGTAAATATTTATTAAAAATTATTAAATGACAGAGTTATGTCAGGATTGAATTTAGTTAAGT
>JADHVR010000013.1 GCA_016783885.1 Bacteroidales bacterium | reverse complement strand
CTGAAATTCTGTAACTTATCATCCTGAAAATTCTATGAAAGTTTTAAATTTGACTAAAAAAATACAAAGGATTGTATTTTCTGAAATATTTTTCTCGAAATTTGAGCAGATTTAAAGTTTGTGAATTAATCAGGTTAAATCTTCATTCACTTTTTTCCGGATTTTTTTTATACGATTATAAATTGATAATTCACTTTTGTGTGATCCATTCAGAATAGGAAATATATAAGGATTGTTTAATTGTGTATTGTTTTTCCGATACCATTTTAATATTTTTTCGACTTCGTCAGTAATTGGAAAACTGGTTGGTGCCGGTACTTTGTTTTTTGTTTTGCGCCTGACATACTTAATACGCCCGTTCTCGCTGTTTTCCCATGTTAAGCGGGCAATATCCTGAAAGTTAATACCTCTACCAACAAAACCGAAAATAAAGTAATTGCAAGCGTGCCACAAGTCAGAACCTTCATCTAATTTTGTTTTTAATTCACGTATTTGATATACTTCCCTGTGGCTTAAAGCACGAGAATTGTGTGCAAATCCTAAACCTTCAAATAATTTCTTAGTAAATGGGTATACACCTTTATTAATGATTCCTTCCTCTATAGCATAATTGAAAACAGCACGTAAATTTCTTAAATGAATTGAAATAGATGCTGGTTTAAGTCCTTTCATTGATTTTTTAAAATCATATAATTTTTCCCTGTTCATTTCCTCAAATAGTATATCATTTGTAAAATACTTTTTCAGCTTATTATAAGTGCCCTGATAACTGTCTGCGGATGCATAGCTTTTGTTCTCTTTTAGATTTTCTATTCGTGCCTCGAAGGTCTTAAATACAGTGTGGGGCTTATTTTTATCTGAATTGGGCTTATTTACTAATTCCAATATAGATGCAAAGGAAAAAGGCTTGTTTAACTTCAATAGCTTATCTATTGCAGCTTGATACTCTTTTTCTTTGTTCTTAACCCATTTTTTATCCTCTTTATACCGTTCATACTTTTCGGTCCTTCCAGGTCTAACACCCTTCAATTTATTGATTTTCTTTTTTGGGTCTAGGTGCCATTCTTTAACTGAAAAAGGAACTTCGATAGGTACGTATTTTCGCTTGCCTGATTCGGTTAAACTAATTACAAAGTATTTCTTTTTTAATAGGATCAATCTTGCTTCCATATTGTATGTTTTTTATTTAGAGCGCCTGCCTAAAGAGCACGCATTTTTAATTTGACACATGATTTGACACATGTTGCAAAGATACAACAAAATATAATACGATATACAAATAAATATAGAAAATATAGGTGAAGTAGCGTGGTTATTGAATTTCGGATATAAAAATATATAACTGTAAATAGCCCAAAAAAAGTCAAAAATTGTGCCTTACAAGCAGGGGGTCATAAGTTCGAATCTTATAACTCCCACAAAAGCCACATTATCGTAGCTTTTTTTATTTATGGTTTACTATTTCTACATACTATACTCTAAATCCCTTGACAAATTCTATAATGGGCATACAAATGATTTAGCTGGAAGGCTACGTAGGCATAATTCGGATCATAAAGGATATACAGGAAAGTCTGATGATTGGAAAATCGTATATACAGAAAAGTATATCTCAAAGAGTGAGGCTTATGCAAGGGAACGTCAAGTAAAGAAATGGAAAAACAGAAAACGTATTATGCGATTAATAGCAAAGGGTTCAGAGCATCCCGACTGCAAGTCGGGAGGGTCATAAGTTCGAATCTTATAACTCCCACAAAAGCCACATTATCGTAGCTTTTTTTATTTATGGTTTACTATTTCTACATACTATACACCACTTCGTTTTAAGATAGTTGCCAATGAATACCTGGCAACATAACTCGTAATATTTTCATCAATTCCGGTAAGTTCCGCAATCTCCTATAAATCTTTATTAAGTTATTTGCCGTGCTTTAGTTGAAATATATAATGATGAGTATTTGGCAAACAGATTGGCATTTAGTGGAGGCACAGCCATACATAAAAATAAAAGATTTTCAGCAGTAATATGTTGAGAACCTTTTTTTTATGGCATTTCTTCCTAAACTTTGTATCGGGTATAACCCCGGTATTATTTATATTTATCGTACCTTTACTGGAAATTATTTATTTTTTCAGGCTTTTTCAAACAACCTTCAAGGAAATAAGTTATGATACAAACAGCAATCGGAATTGATATAGGAGGCACAAATACAGTGCTGGGTATAGTTGACAAAGATGGGAATATTATTGCCCGTAATTCCATCCCGACTGTCTCACATCCAGATTATACTATTTTTATGAATGCCTTATGCAAAGCCATTGATGAAACCATTGAACAGACGAAAGAAAAAACCGACATTAAGGGTATTGGTATTGGCGCACCTAACGGCAATTATTACAACGGCACCATTGAATTCGCTCCAAACCTGAATTTTAAGGGTATCGTTCCTGTAGTTGATTTTCTAAAAGAAAGATTCGATTATAATGTAATTGTGTTAACCAATGATGCCAATGCGGCTGCTATCGGAGAGATGATTTATGGCGGCGCAAAAGGCATGAAGGATTTTATCATGATCACACTGGGAACCGGAGTGGGAAGCGGGATCGTGGTTAATGGCGAAATAGTTTACGGACATGATGGCTTTGCCGGAGAAATAGGGCATACAATCGTATATCCCCACGGTCGTGAGTGCGGTTGTGGCAAAAGAGGCTGCCTTGAAACATATACTTCCGCACCGGGTATTAAAAGAACGATATTTGAACTCCTTTCCACCATGAATGATCTTAGTGAATTAAGATGTGTGAGTTTTGAGGAACTGTCAGCTAAAAAAATCGACGAAGTAGCCAGAAAAGGAGATAAGATAGCACAAGAAGCTTTTGATTATACAGGTGAAATACTTGGTCTTAAGCTTGCTGATGCTGTTGCTCACACCAGTCCTGAGGCAATCTTTTTATTTGGTGGTTTGGCGCAAGCAGGCGACCTGATATTCGAACCGGTTAAGTATTACATGGAAAAATATATGCTGGATATTTTTAAGAATAAGGTTAAACTCCTGCCCTCGGAACTTCCTCCCGGTGATTCGGCTATATTGGGTGCAAGTGCACTTGTTTGGAAAGAGCTGGATAAATAATATTAAAAAAAATAATAAATATCTTGACATATAGATATTTATTTTTATATCTTTGTTAGATATTAATTAAAGATTACAACTATAAATTGTTTTATAGTAAATAATCACAAAATGCAATATTATCCTGATACTTTTTTTAATTAACTAATCAATCTAATAACCCTAAATTATTTCAGAAAGGAGAAAACAAATGCAAAAATCAAAAAAAAGGAATGAACAAAAACAGCGTTCAATCTTTCGTGACTTATGGCAACTAATCATTAAGGTGATTATTATACTGGTGCTTATAGCCTGGTTTATAAAAGAGTTTCTGCAGAACAGGGAACTCGACCCGATTAGTCTGATCATCCTTATCATCTTAATTGCTTTCATTATCTGGCTAATCTGGCGACAAAAGCATATTGTCAATCTTCATTGTAACCTGGCATCGCCAGGTGGCTGCGTAAAAGGAGACCCTAATATCCTCTCCGGGAAGATACTGGAGCCTGTTGTAGGTGATGCCTATGGGTTAGGTTTCAGTCACTATCTTATTGAATTACGGGATCCTGGTGCGAACCTGTTGAGTGATGTTGTCATTTATCCTGATGGAGGAGGTAACCCGGACACATCCCTTACTCAGGGAAACTCAGCAATCACCGGTGGTACGCTTGGCTGGATCGATGTTGAGAAAGCCGTTCAGGATGCCGGTATCCTGCTTCTGACATCCACTACCTTCGAAATTACATTGCGGGTATTTGACGTTTATGGTGGTGAAAAAGGAACACCATGCAAGACAAACTTCGATGTTTCAATCAATGAGGTCTATATTAAACGTGTAAGTACACCCTGGTCAGTAGATTTTGTTGATCCGAATGAGCCGTTAAAACGTTCCGATGACCCTGCTTCTGAATTAGCTACAATTGGCGGATATATGCATATGCGAGGGGCAGCAAATGTTTATGGCTGTGCCGGGGAGAATATTGACGAATACACTATCTGGGCAATCCCTGATCCAAATTTCACTTTTGCTCAACCTGCTCCATTCACTGCTGTTACACCACAGCCTGACTGGGTAGAGGTAACACATATAGAGTTCAAGAGTCAAACTATCAATGGCACAGTGTACTCGGCTGATGATGTGAGAGCTTATAATGTCCTCGATGGTAATCCAAATCCGGATATACTTACCAATACATGGGGAACGAGGAATGAATGTATGTGTATTCATATTGACGCTACTATTTCTTGCTTCTGTTGGAAGATTCCTGATCTCAAGTCGAGTGCCTTCAATAGCAATACTGCTTTGCTTCCGTATAAACTCGACCCAGGTCACATTGGAGGAACAGGCAAGTTCACATTTCTGCTTCAGGTGATCGACACATCTGGCAATCAATACTACGACATCCAGAAAGCCTGGATTGACAACGAAAAAGAAGTAGCTAAGATCACAGGAATTTCTGGCATAGCAGCATGTCAGGATCTTTATACACAAGATTCCAATGGTAACTTTAAAACTGTTGATATAGAAGGAACCGCATGGGATGCTTTGATTGATCCAACAGGTCCTGATCTCACTAAGCCCACAAGCGACAACTTCGACAAGTACGAAGTTAAGTTCCAAAAACAAGGAATCCCTACGGAGGTAGAATTAATTACTTCGAATTCACCTGTTCCGGCTCGTCCGGCACCTGTGGGAGTGGGTGTTTTGACAACGTGGAACCTTGAATCCTTAAACAAGGCTACAAACCCTATGGGATTTCCTGTGAACCAACTTCTGGAAGACGGAGAGAGTTGTACCTACAATATCATTCTTAGGGTATGGGACCTTACTATTGTGAATGAAAATGCCCCCGGCGTTCATTACTCCGGGAAAATAACTTTTCCCATTAAGATTATAAATTCACCGGAACCAACACCATAATGAATATTTAATTAACCTACTCAAAGTCGCAGCCAGCTCATACTTCTCTTCTGTTTTGTAGCTGGCTGTGGTGTTTTTAAACTCAAACCTCACAGGTTTGGCAAACCTGTGAGGTTTGGCATTTCATCTCTCAAATCCGAAAAAGCCCTATAATTAAAAAATATTCTTATATTAAATTGGATTGCAAATCCCGGTGTCTAACATCCTTGAGGTGCAAGGGAGTGTATAATTTTTTGTGATCCCGGCAGGATTCGAACCTGCGACCCACAGCTTAGAAGGCTGTTGCTCTATCCAGCTGAGCTACGGGACCTTTTTCATTTAAGATTTTAGATTTGCAATTTCTATCTAAAAAATCTAAAATTGTAACGTGCTTGCAAAATTACAAAATAATCATAAATCAAAAAATTATTTAGCCAGGAATACTACTTATAAAATAATTTCAGAAAAAAATGTAATTTTGAACAATTCAAATTTCGTATTGCGAAGAAAGAGCTTATGTAACAAACTGGGAATCGGATAATATCTCGGTAATTCAGTTATCAAATAACACTGTTATTGAAACTATTTCAGTAAATAGTAATCCCAGCGGGATAATAATAGGAAATTGCCCAGAATTATTCGGCTGGATAGAAGGTACAGTATAGTCAGAAGGTGGAACGGGAAATGTTGAAGATGTAATAGTTACTGCCGGATTAGAATCTACAAACCCGGATGCAAACGGTTTTTACTACATCGAAATTGAGCCTGGAATTTATAATGTTACAGCTACATTAGGCAATTATTACCCTAACATGGATTCCGTTACTGTAATCATCGAAGAAATAAGCAATTCGGATTTGGAATTACATTATCTCGCTCCACCGGAAAACCTGATATATATTAATACCGGAATCAATTCATATCTTACGTGGGACCCACCTCAAACTGCTCTTGATCTCACTTTATATTATCTGTATCGGGACAAGTTAGGAAAATGTTGCTTATAAAATAAAATTCTCAAATCAGTAAATTTCAGGAACAAAATTTTGTTCCGACATAGGAGGTCTTATATACCCCACTTTATTTTTTCTTTTCGGCAGCTTGATAGGTTCCGGCGGAATATATTCATAAGGGATCATACTGAGAAGATGTGAAATGCAATTTAACCTGACTCTCTTTTTATCATCAGTATTTACCACATACCAGGGAGATTGTTTTGTATCGGTATATGAGAACATCTCATCCTTTGCTTTTGAATACTCTTCCCACATTGTATATGATTTCAGGTCAACATCGCTGAATTTCCATCTTTTAGTAGGATCGGTCAGCCTGGCTTTGAATCTCTTTTCCTGTTCTTTATCACTAACAGAAAACCAGTATTTGATCAAAATTATTCCTGAACGGATAAGCATGCGTTCAAAATTCGGACAGGAACGCAAAAACTCCCAGTATTCATCATCAGTACAAAAATCCATAACCCGCTCTACAACTGGTCGGTTGTACCAACTACGGTCGAACAGGACCATTTCACCCGCAGCAGGTAAATGAGCTACATAACGTTGAAAATACCACTGGGTTTTTTCCCTTTCGGTTGGTTTTGCCAAAGCTACAATACGGCAGATGCGAGGATTCAGCTTTTCGGTGATACGCTTAATGGTTCCGCCTTTTCCGGCTGCGTCCCGCCCTTCAAATACTACTACAACCTTTAATCCTTTATCCTTGATCCACTCCTGTAGTTTTACCAGTTCAATCTGAAGTCTGTCCATTTCTTCTAAGTAAAACTTCTCGTTTAACTTTTTATTTTTACAGGGCTTGTTATTTTCTTCATGCATATTTAAGATAAACTTTCAAATTGTTGCAAACTCAATGCAAAAGTATTAATATTTGTTTTTATAGCCCAATCCGACTCTTCCATGTTCCCTAACCCTCTGCCTTACCCGGTGAACTATGGAAGGTCTTCACGAAATTCAGCTTCCTAACGCCGTCTTCTATTTTTGCTATATAAAAATCAGCGTTTAAACCCGTTTGCTCTAAGTAGTTTTTACTTATTTTTGTAATAAATGTTTCGGTTTTGTTTTTATCAACAATACTTACTGTGCAACCACCAAACCCACCCCCGGTCATTCTTGAACCGAGGACTCCATCTGTTTTTGCTGCCTCATCAATTAGTGTGTCTAATTCCATACAAGAAACCTCATAATCATTACTTAGTGAATAATGAGATTCGTACATTAATTTTCCAAAAAGAAAAAGATTTCCGGTTTTTAACGCGTTCACAGCTTCCAGCACCCTTTGATTTTCCGAGATCACATGTTTAGCCCGTTTTCTTATTACCGGATCGGGAATAACATCTTCAATATCAAAAAACTCATTTAAGCTTAATTCGCTGAGGTTTCTGATTGATTTGCTTTTATTTATATATTCAACTGCCTTTTCGCATTCCCACCGCCTTTCGTTATATTTTGAACCGGCAAGTTCCCTGCGTTTGTTCGTATTTGTGATTATCAGGTTGTAATTATTAAGAACAACCGGGACCTGTTCATACTCAAGTGTATCACAATTTAGAAATACGGCATGATCCTTTTTTCCCATCCCAACAGCAAACTGATCCATAATACCGCATTTCATACCCACAAACTCATTCTCGGCATGTTGAGATAACTTGATCATATCAATCATATCGAGGTCAAATCCAAATAAACTATTCATTGCAAAAGCAGTCACCATTTCAATAGAAGCTGACGATGACAAACCTGCACCATTCGGTATATCTCCTGAATACAATAATTCCATTCCGTGAATAGAAAAACTCCTGTCGGAAAACTCCTTAATGATCCCCAACGGATAATTAACCCATTCCTGCCCGATTGGTATAATTTCATTTGTAATATCTATTTCGGCGCTAAAAGGAAAATTCATTGACCGTAACCTGACCAAATTATCATTTGTTAACCTTATTAACAGGTAAGTTCCAAAATGAAGGCTGCAAGGCAAAACATATCCGCCATTATAATCGGTATGTTCGCCAATGAGGTTTACTCTGCCGGGGGCAAAAAAAATATGTATCTCCTCCCCGTTATCGCCATAATACTCTATAAATTTTTGCTTTAAGTCGTTCATGATTTTTTATTTTAGACTCAATTTCAGACTCTTCAATCCCGATACCTATCGGGATGCAGACTCTTGAAGGTCTTATTAAGAGGACAAAATTACTTATTTATTCTTTTGGCAGGAAGTAAAACTCCTGGGGAATAATACCCACTTTAAACGAATCAACAGCCGTACCTGTTTCCGTATATCTTAATACCCATCCTTCCTGCATGTAATCAACCGGGTCGGAGATATAGATTAAATCGTCAACCCTGTCGAATCCAAGTCCGTAATACATATTCCTCTTTATAAAAGGTTCTGTTGAAATATTTATTGAATCAATATTAAACCTGTATAACCCGCCTGTGTAATAATAATACAAATTATCCCTGTCTTTTCCTGCAACAAGATTTACAGGATGTTCTGTTTTAGAAGGGAAATCAATATCGTGCAGAATTGAATAATCTGCCGGATTAAAGCAAATTAAATGACCCTCCGAGTCATCCGGCAAATGTATTCCATTCCAACCCTTGCCTGAGCATAAAACCCAGATGTGATTATTTTTATCCGTCGTAATTCCGGTTGGCTTGGGAAAAACCTGTATTGTTTCAATTACTTCGTCCGATTCAGGATTGATAACCGTTATAGTGCTGTCAATATCAAACCCACCCAGGTTCAGGACAAAAACTTTATTCCCTGTTTTTAAAAGCTTTTCCGGTCCGGTTCCGACAGGTATTGATTTTATTATATCATAACTTTCCGTGTCAATCACTTTTACAGTGTTGTCCCAGCATGTAACATAAGCCTTAAATGAATCTATTTCCAGCACGTACCGCGGGTAAGGTATGCTTTTTATAGCAGCAATGGCTTTCATTGTTGTGCTTTCAGCAACCTCTATCTTGTCTGCATTATTAACAATAATAAATACTTTATTTCTGATCACATTTACCGATTGAACAATATTACCAAGCAACTTACCATTATTGGCTTGTTGATATATCTTATGATTCGTTTCTCCTGATAATCGGTTATATAAGCTCAGTGTGCCTGAACCTGTCGGATAAAGCCCTTCGTTAACAATAATCACTCCGTTAGTAATATTTATTTGTATTTGGTTTTCAGGAGGCTCATCGTTTTTTTTACAACCTGATAAAATAATTGCTATAAAGATTAAGATATATAGCCTGTATGTATTTTCCATTTGTTTAAAAGTTAGTAATTGTTCACCTATTTGCCACTTACATTTCAATCATCCACCTATGTGTCTCAATATAAAAAACACTAGTGTTTCATTTTTGCTGATTAAAGAATAAAATTAATTAAAAACCGGAAATACCTGCCGGGCATCGGGAAATTTTGTATAGCCTGGTATTCCTCATCCCAAATATTATGAATTTCGAACTGCACTTTGATATTCTTCTTTTTTATATCAACGGTTTTGCTGAATTGCAAATCACCAGTGTTGTAAGCAGGAAGAAATTCCGAATAATCTCTTGTTACATAGCGTTCTCCCGTAAACGATTGAAGATAACTAAATACAAAACCCCTGAACACAAACGTTGCCTGCCCCGAAAAACTGTGCTCTGGAACATAGATTAGTTGTTTGTTGTACGACTGGTCATTTTCACCGGTCTTTTCACGATTAGTTGATCTTGAATATGTATAAGCAAAAGAGATTTTACAATTTACATTTTGCACCTTGAATTTTGCATTCTCTTCTATTTCAATTCCTCTTGCCCAAACTTTCTGTATATTTTTGGGCATCCACATATCGGCTGTAACAGGCAGCCACAAAATATAATTGTCGATAACGGAATTATAACCTGTAATAATAAAATCGGAAGTGAATTTGTCAGGATTTTTATCAAGTCTGAAAATCAGGGAGGCTTCCTCATTCCACGAGGTTTCCGGTTTAAGGTTTTTGTCCCCTAACGGATACCAGTATAGCTCATTGAATGTCGGCGCTCTGAAATTTCTTGAAATATTTATTTTCCCTGAAACAAACTTCCATATCTTGCCCTCAGCTCCAAAAGAAGGTGTAAACGGCACCCATGAATTATTATAGAGCTCCTGCCTGAGATTAATATCTGCTTTCCAATTAATTGGTGGCAAAAGGTACAATACCGAAGCATTTATACCAATCGTATTACGCACTGCATCTTCTTTATAAGCTATGGTTTCACATTTGTCATAGCGATAATTAACACCACCGTTGAGTATAAAACGCCCATTCAACTTATGATTTATTAAAACTTCCCCGGTTAATGTATTTGTTTTGATTTTGTTTTCGATCATCAACACAGTTATTGTGTCTGGGTTAAAGTAATGCAGGTCGTTATGCAGAAAAGCTGCTTTTGCCGTTAAATATCCCTTTTTTTGAAACTTCTTCCATTTTACCAAAGCCCTTACAGATTCATCCTTTTGCGTAGCATCACCTTGCTTTTCAGTAAGGCTGCCGGGAATTTGCCGATCGGTAAACTGATACCAGAAAGAGGCTCCGAACAGGTGGCGATTTTTGATTAGCCTGTAAATATCCTGCATAATACCGTATTGCAGCAAGGCTGCATTTTGCCGTTTTTCTATTTTGTCTTCAAGATTAGTATATGGAAAATTGTTTTTTGCATTATGATAGATCAATCGCGTACCTGACCACCATTTACCATCCGAAAACTCATAACCGGCAGAAGCACTATAATTTTGAAAACTGCCTGCTGAAACACATATATTAAATTTTTTGTCTTTCCTGAAATCCGGTTCATTTCTTAAATGAATACTCCCGCCAATGTTACCGCTTCCAAAGAGCGAGCCGGAACCTCCGTGCAAAATCCCGACAGAATTAAAAAACGAAGAAGGAATTAAAGACAGGTCTTCTACTTCAATGTTTGGCGGATTTAATCTGACCCCGTTCCAGTAAATTCCGGTATGAGTAGCTGATGTTCCCCTGAATGATATTGTTGCAAGGCTGCCCTGACCGTAAGATTTAATGTAAATTGGTGTTTGAGTGGAGATTAAACCTGCTAAACTCAAGTCTTTATTTAAGTCTAATGTCAGACTGTCAAATTTGTGAATTTTAAGTCCGGTTGAAAAATTATTTAATCGTGAAGATGTGATCCGGACTTGTGATAACTCATATACTGTATCATTCAACACGTTTTGAGCTAACATAAGTGTTGATAAAAAAATCAAACCGGTTATCAGCATAAAGCGCATTATTGCTTTATTATTTTTCTGACAGAAAAACCATTATCGTAAACAATATTTAAAAAATAAATGCCGCACTGTAACTGCTCAATATCGATATGAATGTTAGCTGAAATTTGATCAATTATTTTTTCTTTCAAAATTAAATTCCCTTTCACATCATACAAATTATACCCTGTAACCCTTATTTCCCCGTTATATTTAACATTCAATACATCTTTAACAGGATTAGGATAAATAATGATAATATTCTTACTTATCTCTTTTACCCCGGCATTGTTCAGATTATAAATCACACCCACAGCATCCAGGTCAAATCCACCGGAAGAAAATGGCGTTGGAAACGGATCATTCACCTTGTTTCCCTGTGAGTCGTATCTAACATATTCATCCTGAATACAACCGACAACATCAATAATCCTGATATGCGAAATGCTGTCAACATTCAGACCCGGTTTGTTTTTCAATTCCTCCAAATCGAATGGAGTTCCGTAAAGAACACGGTATTTTCCTGCCAGGTTATTAATTTGTGTTGCATCCAATTCCCCGAAAGACCCGACCTGTGTCTCCGTTTGCGTAAGCGATACTGCATCGAACCTGAAAAAATGAATCCCGTCGGAGCTTACTTCCACAAACGCCAGTTCAAGAAAAGTGTCAACAAACGCATTTTCAAAAACTGCAAAATCAAAACCGGGCCCATTGGCAATGGGAACATCAAAGGTTAATGTTGCTGATCCGCCATCGCCAAGACTGACGATCAGGTTATCTGCTATTCCTGTTGCAAATTCACTATTACCGGAATTAACATATCCCGAATCGGGTTGAGAAATATCTTTTAATCCTCTTTCCACAGAGCAGGAATCAGCCCATGCAATAAAAGCAGAACTGTCCTTATGAATTGCAGTGCTTCCCTCCTGCCCTGCCGGCGGCGGGAATTGGGCATAACTTATCAAATGAAATATTATAATTAAAACAGGTAAAATAATTCTTATAGGCTTTCCCATTCTTGTTTATTGATTTTTGCCTGACGAAGAATTCTGACAAGAAGTGATTTACCTATATCACCTCTATGTGGATTTGGTATTCTGATTGTAAGATTTTCTTTACGCATAAATTGGTGCTTACTACCTGAATATGCCCCTTCATACCCTGCTTTTCTTAAGCATTTAATTAAATCATTCCTACTTACAGGACCAAAAACGGGCATCAGGCTACTTCTTTAATTTTTAATTCAATACCATCAATTACCGGAAGAGGTAAATTCTTATGGATTCTGAATAAAATCCACTCTTCTAATACTTCCTTCAATTCTTCTCTACATTCTTCAAGGGTATCAGCATAAGCATAAACACCATTACATTCGGGTATCTCACCGTAAAATGCTTTATCATCTTCCAGCAATTCATATTTTGCCCGTTTTAATGCCACCTTCATATAATTAATCAACATAACTCAAATATTAATCTTAACAAAAATATACAAAATCTACATACTACCAATCAAAATTTTTTATCAATGCTTTATGATCCTTTCGCAAAAATAATTATTGTTTCTTAAATTTATATTTATGATATATACACCTGCCGGAAAACCGGAAAGGTCTATTGTAATATTATTTTGATTATCGAAGTTCTTCTTTAAAACAACTTTTCCGCTGACATCTGACACCTTCACCTCTGTTATGTCTTCATTTTGAATATGAATAAAGCCAATAGTCGGATTAGGATAAAGATGTACCTGCACATAGTTGTTTTCTTCCCTAATAAAACTATTCATTCTGTAATCAATATCAATGGCTTCGGCTGAAATACCGGCTTCAAAAATTCCGGTTTGATTTCCGCTCAGATTATAAATTTTTCCTTCACCCATTGAAAAATAATCCGTAATAGTTACATAAAACAAATTGTTGATTTCATCAAAAGCCGCATCGGCAATATAAATATAATTGCCTGAGCCGGGGTCGGGAACAATAGTTTGCTGGATTACCTGGTTTGTAGTAATGTCGTAAGAACCAATGCCGTAATCGAGACCCAGATAAAGAGTGTTGTTAGATATTCCTGCTCCCTTACCAACAATATGATTGATGATACTCGTTGAATATGAAGCCGTAAATATTTCATAAGTCGTAACCGAGCCTGTCTGTGCCATATATGGCGATTTGTTAACCGAATAAATTTTACTCCCGTCAGAATAAAGGTCGTAAATACCCACGGCATCCGTCCCGAAATTCATTTCTCTTACAAGATTGAAGTTATTGTCGATAACAGCAAATTTGCCTTCGGTGGCTGTCCATTCGCCGTAAATAGCTACATAAATTGTATCACATTCAACCATAATTCCTGCTGCATCGGCAGAGATACCTTCAACAGAAGCAACGAGAGACAAATCTTCTGCGTTAAAGACTTTAAGATAAATTCCGTCTGCCGGTGCGCCATTGATATCCGCTCTGCGGCTTACATACAACAAACCGCTTTTATAAAATAATTTGTGCAGATTGGATTCATAAACCGCAGCAGCTTTCTCGTAAGTATCAATATTGAATTTCACAATGGAGTCTTCAGCAGTAACATAAGCAAAATTCTCGTAAACAATCAAATCCTGAATGGATTCTCTGATTACATCTCCGAAAGTAACGGTTATCTGACTTTCCGGATCGTAGGTTGCAATTGTAACATGATCGGATGGATTGCCGTAAATTCCACCATTACCGATTATTATCTGGTTAACAAACATTTGTGCAGATAATAACTGCACCTGCAGGATCAGAATCAACCCTGCCGAAATTTTGTAATTTTTTTTCATTTTAAAAAGTTTTAAGGTTAATTAATTGTAGCTCTGTTTGAACCACATAAATTACAAAACCTCAAAACTTCCCGGAAAAATGCTTGTGAATAAAATGACGTATCATTTTTTCGCGACTTTTCACCCGAAAGCTTTGAACAACTGAGCATCTATGGCAGGTCTTCTGACTTACGCCCTTTTTTGAAAGCCTTCCCATCCCTCCCGATAGTTAGCGGGATATGGACAGTGACTATAAGATTTTCAAAAAAACTTTGGCGATCACAGCAGCGGGTACTGTTGCCGGTTCTCACGGCATTCCCTCTTCAGACCGGATCTTATTATATTATGAACCGGTGCACCATTAATGCGAGGACAAATGTATAGTATTTGAAAATATAATTTATTGAATTATTTTAAAAAGATATGAACAGGAAGTTTCGCATTCGCCTGACCGCTGTTCTGTTCGTTTGCCTTGTACGAAGTGGACTGACGAATATTTAAAACACTTTTGTAACCAATAAAAATGTTATGCTAATAAAAAAAGCGATATATTTTGGAATATATTAAATATTTGCAATATTTTTGCAAAATTTAATTATTAAACAGAAAATAAAATGTTGTTATCACTAGGAATTGAGAATTTTCGTTCGATAAAATCGCCTTTACTGATAAATTTCACAACTGAAAAGCGATTAAATGAAGATGATTTACCTTATAATACATTTATACAGAATGGAAATGAAATTTTAAAATGTCTGGTTTTATACGGTCGGAATGCTTCGGGGAAAAGCAATATCTTGATGGCTTTAAGAGCATTATCTTATTTAATTACAAACTCGGATACATTTAAACATGGGGAAAAAATAGCACCTTACGAACCTTTTATATTTGATATTGAATACAAAAACAATCCTGTAAAATTTGAAATAGACTTTATTAGTGTTGAAAGTAATCTTAGGTACAAATATACAATCTCGTACAATTCTTTTGAAATTTTTTATGAGGCATTATATTTCTACCCGGAAAATGTAAAAGCTAAATTGTATGAAAGAAATAAACAAAAGATAACATTTGGAGATTATTATCGAGGTACAAAAAAGAAACTAGAAGATGACTTATTACCAAATCAATTGTTTCTATCAAAATCATCAACAAGCAAAGTAAAATACCTCGATGATGTCTATCTATACTTCACTAAATATTTTTACGTATCAACGATACATGACACTGAATATGACAAAGCAATTATCAGAGCCTTCTCAGAACTTATACAAAAAGATGAAAAGTTAAAAAACAATTTATTAGAGCTTCTAAAAGCAGCAGACACCAGTATTCTTGATTTCAGTATTACCGAAAATGAACAGAAAATAAAATTTGCTGAAGGGTTTCCGGAAGAGGCAAGAAAAGAAATACTTGAAAGATACAAATATGAAGTTTTAACAAGTCATACCCTTTTTGAAAACGGGAAAGAAATCGGAAAAACCACACTTGAATTAGAAAACGAATCACTTGGAACAAAAAAACTATTTGCAATAGGAAGTTTAATTTTAGATACATTGGACGATGGTGGTGTTATTGTAATTGATGAGTTAGATAAGGGATTACACCCATTATTAACAAAGCTTATTATCAATTTATTTAATAGTAAAAAAAACAACCCAAAGAATGCGCAATTAATATTTGCTACACACGATAGTACACTATTGGATACAGAAATTTTTAGACGCGACCAGATTTGTTTTGTTGATAAAGATTATGAAGGTGGTTCTGTATTTTTTAAGCTTAGCGACATAAAAGGAATTAGAAAAGATATTCCGATTGATAAGTGGTATTTGAGTGGTCGATTTAAAGCAATACCGGTTATAAGTGAGCCTCAGCTTAAATTTTAACAGCATGATAAATATTTCCAAAAGAATACTGATTCTTTGTGAAGACGGAAAATCCTCAAAATTATATTTTGAATCTTTCAAAAAAGATGAGAAATTAAAAAGAGAATTGTCATCAGTCGAAATTGAAGTAATACACCCAAAGGACCACAGTCCGGTCGGCTTAGTTACTAAGGCTAAGGAGAAGAAAAAGAAAGCTAAACGAGACAGAAACCCTTATGATGAAATATGGATTGTGCTGGACAAAGACTACCATGCCAACGTGGATAAAGCTTTAAACATAGCTAAAGACAATAAAATTACTGTTGCTCTTTCCATAATTTGTTTTGAATATTGGATCTTATTACACTTTGAAAAAACAACCAAACCATTTGTAAAATGCGAAGATGTAATAAAGTATATCAAAAAAAATCATTTTAAAGATTATGAAAAAAATACAAATTGCTACTTAGCCTTAAAAGATAAAGTTAAATATGCAATAGAAAATGGTGAATGGCTTTTAGAACAGACAAAAAACGATATAGAAAGAGGTAAGAAAATTACCGGATTGTCAGCTTATACTGATGTTCATTTATTAGTCAGAAAATTAATTGACCCCAATAAATTTCTTAATTAGGCATATCAGGACACTATGCACTTGAGAAATATTGATGAACACAACAACACCCTTAATGGCACCAAAGAAAAATTCACTATTATCAATGAATAACCCGTAACATTTTGTTCCATCTTAGTTTTCCGTCAAACAGCGATTTATCAGGATCCAGTGAAAGCCATACAAAAGAAGCTTTGCCTACTATATGATCTTCGGGCACAAAACCCCAGAATCGTGAATCGGCTGAATTATGACGGTTATCTCCCATCATCCAGTAGTAATCCATTTTAAAAGTATATGAATCGGCTTCCTCACCGTTAATAAATATTTTACCGTTTTTTATTTCCAGGTCGTTATTCTCATACACATCAATCAATCTTTTATATACGGAGATATTATTCATACTAAGTTCCAATGTTGCTCCTTTTTTCGGAATATATATTGGTCCGTAATTGTCAATATTCCATTGATACAGCGAATCAAACGGAAACAGATAGGGCGACCACATCCCCGATTTAGCAACTACTTTCTCAACTTTTCTAACGGAAGGTCTTTCGTGCAATTTTTGCGCTGCTTCATCAGTTAAAGGAAGTGCATGATGCAGGTCACCTTTCCAGATATTATAATCCTCATCCGAGATATCTATATTATCACGAAATTTCTTATTTATTCCCTTTGGAGCATAAACAGTATATTTAACCTGACCATCAGGCGGAAATTCAGCCAACTTACTATTAATAAAAACCTGCTGGTTGATTATTTGCAGCGTATCTCCGGGAATACCAATACATCGCTTGATGTAATTTTCACGCTTATCCACTGGCCGGTAAATAATGTTCCCGTATTTTCTTTTGTTTTTCCATACATTATTTCGTCCAGCTTCTTTTAATAATCTATAATAACTTATATTACTCTGAAATACCGTTGACACCGTATCTCCTTCGGGATAATTGAAAACGACAACATCATTGTTTTTGATCTTCTCAAAGCCGGGAAAACGAAAATACGGCAGTTTTATCCATTCAACAAATGAGTTCCTGTCGGCTGACAAAGGCATGGTATGATGAACAAAAGGAAATGAAAGCGGTGTATTCGGGACTTTGGGTCCATAAGATATTTTACTTACAAAAAGAAAATCGCCGCGTAAAAGTGATTTCTCCATTGAAGATGTCGGTATAGTATATGCCTCTAATAAAAATGTTCTGATAATGGTTGCAGCAATCACTGCAAAAATAATTGCATCAACCCATTCCCTTATCCATGTCTTTTTAATCTTTTTACGTTTATCTGCCGGTATATACTTTTCTTTTGATGAAAATCCCAGATAAGGCAGGTAAACGAATGGAAAAATAACTGCCACACCCTGTTCCCAAAGCGCAAATTTCTCAAAGCATTTTACCAACTCAACAATCATAAGCATGACCATAAACACATTGATAAAAGGAATAAGCAGGAAAATGTACCACCACATCGGCTTGTTAATGATTTTAAGCCAGATGTATAAATTATAGAAAGGAATAATAGTTTTCCAGCCAGGCTCGTCGGCTTTTTCAAAAATTTGCCATGCAAAAACAGCAGGAATGGTGAACGATATTGGTAATAAAAATAATAAAGCAAGCATAATCTATGTTTTAATTTGTCTGCAAAATTCACTTTACTTTACCAGAAAAAAAAATTTATTCCTGAAAATTTTGTTAAAAGCTGAATTATAAGATGTTAAAATTAGTTAAAATGTGTAATGTTACCATTGACTGATTTATTACTGCCAAAAACCTCGCACATTTAAGTTTGTAACTTCAATGCAAATAACATGGCGGTTTGCAACCTGTTTCCTCGCAACTGCCTGTACGGGTGTAATTTTCCTTTTGACTTTTGTTGTTTATTTTTGTTATTTTGGCTTTTGAATTCTATTTCGATAAGCCAAGACTCTTGCACACTGCCCATCTTCGACCTGACATGTCCACCCACCCCCCCGCTCCTCCGGATTTATGCGTCGTAAAGTGTGAAGGCTAATCCGGAGATAAATAGCAACAGGATTAGCAATCCGCTTATAAAGCTATTAAGTGCCAAAGAATAATTTCATAGTGGTTTTCAGCCATTTTTTTTCTAATGGTTTTCAGCTATATTTTTACGGAAAATTATATTTTTCTTTGGAGGGCAATTTTATTTTAAGATTCATTATCGAAAAATAAAATTTTTCATCCTGAGCTACAGCGAGTTAAAAATTTTTGTTGGAAAAAAATTAAGAAATGAGGGTAACCTTTTGACGATTTATAGAATTAACTATTTTGAAGAATAAGAGTATCCAGCACTTTGAAGTTTGCAACTTCAATGCAGTTTGACACTTACAATTTATAATTGTGATTACGATGACAACGGCAATATGATATCGGATTTGAATAAAAATATGACGATAGATAAATATAATTTTTTAAATTTACTAAAACTAAAAACAATGAAAAGAACAATTTACTTAATTGCAGCCATACTTATTACAAACCTAAGTATGAGCCAGACACAGTGTGTATCGTGTAATAACAATACGGTTGACTTTAGTAAGTTTGCCAGTGCTGTAGGAGAAGAAAATACGTCCGATGGACATGCATCTTTTGCATCAGGATTTCAAAACGTTGCCAGTGGGGACTACAGCGCTGCTATTGGTTACCAAAATACGGCATCAGGGAAGTTCTCATTGGCCGGAGGTGAACAATCTATTGCATCAGGAAAAAGAGCATTTGCATTTGGACGGTTTGCAGAGGCACAGGGATTACGAAGCTTCGCACAAGGGCTATATGTTACAGCTATGGGAGGAAACTCTGTGGTAATGGGACGATTTGCTCGGACATTAACCAGCGATGCTATGATAATAGGTTATGGTAAAGATATGGACAATTACCTTGAAAATAGCATTAACGGCTCCTTAATGATTGGATTTAATAGCGATCTCCCTACTTTTTTTGTAGGACCGGCTTCTGAGATTGATCCCATCGGCAAGGTTGGTATAGGGACTACCGATCCAACTGCAAAACTTGAAGTAAACGGCACTTTTAAAGTAACTGATTGGTCATTCTTGAAAACGATTGATTTGGATGATTCAGATATAAAAAATATTGATGAATTGCAAGGACATGACGGTTTGAAATTTAAAGGTAAGACACTTCAAACAAGCACTCAAATGATATTAACGGAGGATGGAAAACTGGGGATCGGAACATTAATACCCAATTATCTTTTAGATGTCGCCGGAGATATTCGCTTTACAGGGCAACTCTATGATGCAAACGGGTTATACGAACCTGGTAAATGGGAAAGCAATGCAGATAATATCTACTACAATGGTGGTAACGTGGGGATAGGTGTTTCAATTGCAGATACAAAACTAGAGGTTGGAGGAAAAATTAAATCAAGTGGTTCAAACAGTGCTTTAATATTAGAATCACCTGATGGTACAGAATGGGAAATAACAATAGATAACTCGGGAAATTTATCTGCCACCCAAATAATAGCAGTATTTGAAGCAGGAAGTCAAAATGATATATATGTATATCCAAACCCAACAGAAAACAAGGTAACAATAGACCTGAAGACATCGGAAATAAAAAATGTAAATATTGAATTGTTTGACCTTTCAGGGAAAATAGTGTTCATGAAATTCTATAGAACAAATATGATAAATCTTGACTTGAATGATTTTGAATCAGGAACATACATTCTGAAACTAAAAGATGAAAACGGAAATATTGTTAGAACTGAAAAAATTATTAAAGAATAAGTCAGTTATCCCGCTACTCGGTATAGCTCCCCAACCTGGCGCAAGTCTTCAAGCGTTGGCTGTGTGTGGGCAGGACTTGTGCTTTAGTACCTTAATGATTATTTTTATGGAATGGTCCCTAAAACCAAATTATAGTGTTGGGAAGGTATTTATTTTATAGGAGTAACAGCACAAGTCAGCCCTACGATGGCTATCACACAAGACTTGCGCCAAGTGGGGTCATTAAATTTATATGTGTATTAAAATTAAACCTAAATATCTATGAAACAGTTTTTGCTGATAGGATTAATGTTTATTATAAACCACACTTATTCTCAACAAGATATTGAAAAGTGTAATGTTTTATTTCAGATATTAACTGAGACTTCAGTAAAAGATACAATATTTTTTGAAGATCTCAAAGAATGTATTGGTATCGTCGAGGAGCTTTCGAATTGTGATTATGTTGTTAATAATAGTACTATTAGTGTTTCGCAAAGCATAACAAAGCCCTTTGCTGATGTATGTATTAAGGCTGATGGAGATTCTGGTGCTCAAGCATATATTGATTATGTGGGCTCTAGTTTATTATTGCGATGATATTAATAGATGATAGTTTATGGGTATCTCTTTAAACTTCTGATATGCTTTGATGTCCTGTGCAGTTTGTTTAGCAAATTCTTTTGTTATTTCCCTGCTGTCTTTTAGCATTTCTTTTGTTCTATACCAATTCAAGTATTGTTGTAGGTATTTAGTTGATACACCCCAAAATCTATTGTCTATCCATTTTTTTATTTTGTTATGTGTCGAGTTTACGTGTTGGATATGGTAGATCCCATTTTTAACACGTTGTTTAATGTATGAACGAAGAGGATGATGCTCAATATTATGGTCTATCGCAAATCCTTTATAACTAACATGCGAGTCTGAACATAATACAGTTTCTTGGCTCAATCTATTACCTATTGCTTTTTCAAGATCAATCTTTTTCAGCCTTCCCTTTGTTGCTACTGTTAAATCAAGTTCCTTTTTCCTGTCCTGAGTTACTATCACTGCTATGTGGTCCTGATTCACTCCTTTCTTTTGGGAAGCCCCTCCTCTTTTTCTTGGCTTTCGACCTTCTACTCGTTTTCCCTTTTCTGATTGAAGAAAAAAGGTTTCATCACTTTCAGTAATTCCGGTAAAATCTCTTTTATCTATATCTGATAATGATGAAAGTATTTTGTGCCTCCAATCAAAAGCAGTCTTCTTATTTATCCCCAATATCTCTTTTATCTTATCCAGGCTCTTTTCTTCAGACATTAATTTAAAGTAGTGATCAATCTTGTCTTTTTTATGCAAACCTGCCATCCAAGTCCCAGTATATTCGGTGAAATTACGCTTACAGGATTTGCATTTATATCGTTGCGATCCCTTATCTATTCCATATTTAACGTACTTTTTATGACCACAGTGAGGGCATTCTCCTTGTTTATTATTAAGAATATACCTCCTGTATTCTTGACTCTCTGGTAGAGACTTGTCTATATCCTCAATTTCTTGTTCTAATTCTTTGATGAAAGCTTTCCGATCTATTTTGGGAAGGCTCATTATGTATGACTTTATTGCTACTTTATTCATATGGCAAATATACAAAAATAATCGCTAATTTAAACTAGAGCCATTATGTGTACCTCCACCTTGGATCCGCAGAAGAAGAAATATCTTTTTCTTTTGAACGATTATTTATGAAATATCCTGAAATAGTTTTGAAAAAGATAGGAGACAATGAAGCATTACTAGATAGAATAATCTGGGGTTTTTTAAATAATCGTTATTATGGATCAAAAAATCCATCTATCGATGGTGATAATCAATATATTGTTAATGATACAATTCAGCCTAAACCAGTTCTAAATAGTGAAAATTGTGAAGAAATATTTTTTGAGACAAACCCTATGTTAAAGGAGATAAGTGTTGATTATAAAGATCAAATTAGTTATATCTTGACAGGTGCTAAAAAGGAACTGGGTTTTAATTAGATATTCTTTAAAATATAGGTTCTGTTGTAAAATACCCCACCCCCACTCGCACATTGAAGTTTGAAACTTCAATGCAAATAACATGGCGGTCTGTAACCTGTTTTCTCGCAACTACATATACGTGTGAGATTTTCCCTTTTTACTTTGTTGTTCTTTATTCGTTATTTTGACTTTCCTTTTTAATTCTCATTTCGCCTTTAACTGAATATAAGGGATCATAACCTCTTCCATTGAAACCCCTCCATGCTGGAAAGTGTTCCTGTAGTAATTCACGTAGTAATTATAATTATTCGGATAAGCAAAGAAATCGTTTCTTTTACAGAAAATAAATGAAGAGCTGACATTCAACTTAGGAAGATAGATATCGCCTGGGTTTCTCACTTCAAATACTTCTTTTCTATTGTACTGAAGTGCTCTTCCGGTTTTATATCTTAAATTAGTATTTGTATTTCTGTCGCCTACGACTTTCACCGGATCACTTACCCGCACCGAACCATGATCGGTTGTAATAGCGAGGTCTATTTTCTTTTCACCAAGGTATTCAATAATATCCTTCAACGGAGAATGTTCAAACCATGATAATGTCAATGAGCGATAAGCGGGATCATCGTCTGCCAGCTCCCTGATGATCTCCATCTCAGTGCGGGCATGCGAGAGCATATCCACAAAATTGTAAACAATAACATTAAGATCGTTTCGCAACAGGTTCGGAAGATTATCTACCAGCTTTCTTCCAACATTCAGGTTTAAAACTTTAGTGTAACTGAATTTAATGTTTTTACCATAACGCTTTAAAAATTCCCCAAGCAGTTTATCTTCAAACTGATTTTTAGTTCCCTCTTCGTCTTCTCTAATCCAATATTGCGGATACTTTCTTTCGATCTCGGCAGGCATTAACCCTGAAAAAATAGCATTACGTGAATATTGAGTTACGGTTGGCAGAATACTATAAAATATCTCATCGCTTGTTACCCTGTAATATTCTTCAATAATAGGTTGAATCACCTTCCACTGGTCATAGCGTAAATTATCTATAATAATAAGGAAAACAGGATTTTTGGAATTTAACATTGGGAACAGCCTTTCTTTAAGTAGGGTATGCGACAATATCGGTCTTTCGTCAGCATTTCCGTTAATCCAGTCGATATAGTTATTTTCAATGAATTTTGAGAACACCTGGTTTGCCTCAAGTTTCTGCATATTCAGTACTTCTTTAATACTATTGTCGGTTGATTTCTCTAATTCCAGTTCCCAGCGGGTCAAGCGTTTGTAAACATCAATCCATTCTTCATAATCAAGACTACCGGATATCTTCATACCCAGCTTGCTAAATGCCTGTTGATACTGAGTTGTTGTTTTTTCGCTCACAAGCTTTTTGTTTTCCAGGTTCTTTTTCAGGCTTAGCAATATTTGGTTTGGATTAACAGGTTTAATAAGGTAATCCGATATATTCGATCCAATGGCTTCCTCCATAATGGTTTCTTCCTCACTTTTAGTTATCATCACTACAGGCAGGTTCGGGAAATCCACTTTCATTTGTTCCAGCGTTTCAATACCTGAAAGACCGGGCATTTGTTCATCTAAGAAAACAATATCGTAAGGCTGGCTCCGCACCATATCAAGTGCTTCGTCGCCATTATTTGTGATATGTACTGTATAGCCTTTCTGCTCTAAAAATAAAATGTGGGGTTTTAGCAGGTCGATTTCATCATCTACCCATAAAATGTTTATTTTATCCATTTGGAAAATTTAATTTTATAAATAAAGTATTTCACCATTCTTTAATGCACAAAAACGTATTTTATTGTTTGAAATAAAAAAAATCGCAGTCTTTCGACCGCGATCTGAAGAATGAGAAACTTTGCGCCAATATTCAGGCAGCAATATTAAGAAGGTTTTAAAACTCTTCCTATATAATTGGTTTTGGTTTATTACTTATAACTGATTGCCGATTTATCCATAAAATCTCTTCTTTGCTTAGAGCAGGTGTAAATAAAATAAAACCATCCTTTAAACTCAATATTAAACAATATGTTTGTAAAAATATAATCAAATACTGGGAAATATATAGCTGAAAACCACTAGAAAAAAAAATAGCTGAATACTACTATTTTTTTAATAGCTAATGTGTGATTTACTGCCGAGAATGTTAATTTTGTAAAAAATATATTTTGTCAGACGCTTCAATAGACAAACGAAAAATCATTAATGATCCTGTTTACGGATTCATTAACATTCCTGATAAGTTGATATTCGATTTGATTGAACATCCATACTTTCAAAGGCTCAGAAGAATAAAGCAATTAGGATTAACGCACCTAATATATCCGGGAGCCTTGCATACACGATTTCACCATTCAATAGGAGCAATGCACCTGATGCAGCAAGCATTATCAGTTTTAAAGGCAAAAGGGCACAAAATAACAAAGGAGGAAGAACAAGGCGCTCTAATTGCTATTTTATTGCACGACATTGGTCATGGTCCGTTCTCACATGCACTTGAGAATTCCATTATCAGAGATATAAATCATGAAGATATTTCAAAAATATTCATGTACCGTTTAAACAGTCAATTTGACGGAATGCTTTCTATTGGTATCGATATTTTCAGGCATAAGTATCCAAAAAATTACCTCTCTCAATTAGTTTCCAGCCAACTCGATATGGACAGGCTGGATTACATGGCACGAGATAGTTTTTTTACCGGCGTTTCCGAAGGCATAGTTAGTACTGAAAGAATTATTAAAATGCTTGATATGTCTGATGACAAACTTGTTGTTGAGGCAAAAGGAATTTATTCTCTCGAAAAATTCATTGTTGCACGAAGACTTATGTACTGGCAGGTTTATTTGCATAAAACAGTCCTTTCGGCAGAAAATATGCTAATGAAAATATTGAAACGGGCAGAGTATCTGGTAAAAAAAGGCATCGATCTGTTTGCTACCCCTTCTTTAAAGTTTTTTCTTGAAAATAATTTCAGTGATAATAATATACTTTCAAATCCCGAGATACTCGAAAAATATTCCATGCTTGATGATTTCGATATATTTACATCTATTAAAGTCTGGACAAACCATGAAGACAAAATCTTAGCCATATTAAGCAGCAACCTTGTCAACCGTAAGCTTTTCAAGTGTAAAATACAACCTGAGCCTTTCGATTATTTCTATATTGAAAAATTAAAGGAAAAAATTATAACTAAATATAATCTTAAAGAAAAAGACCTCGAATATTTTTTCTATAGCGATACGACTTCAAATTATGCATACAACCTTAAAGCAGACAAAATAAATATACTTTTCAGCTCGGGAAAAATCCTTGATATTGTTGAAGCTTCCGACCAGCTAAATATTTCCGTTCTTTCACAGGCTGTAACAAAACATTTTATCTGTTATCCCAAAGATGTTGATAACTGATAATAATTTAAGCATCAACTACCTGATTATTCACTAAATTTGCGTTCAATAAAATACCTAAGACAGATTTAAATGGAATTTTCAGCTAACCAAATTGCACAGATCATCAACGGAAAAGTTGATGGTGATCCTAATATAAAAGTAAATTACGTATCAAGGATAGAAGAAGGTAAAAAAGGAACATTAAGTTTTCTATCCAATCCGAAATATACACAATATATTTACAATACTGATGCTTCAATAGTTATTGTAAATAATAACTTTAAGCCTGAAAATAAAATCAAGACCACGCTTATTCGTGTGGATGATGCATATTCTGCTTTTGCCAAACTGCTGGAAGTTTATAACAAGATAAAACTTGACAAAACCGGTATTTCCGAACAGGCTTATATTTCGACTACAGCAAAGATCGGGAATAATGTTTATATCGGCGAATTTGTTGTAATCGGAAACGATGTGACAATTGGCGACAATGTAAAAATATATCCACAGGTTTATATTGGAGATAATGCAAAAATCGGAAATAATACCACTTTGTTTACAGGCGTAAAAATTTATCCTGATAATATTATAGGTAATAACTGCACACTTCATGGCGGGGTAATAGTGGGCAGCGACGGTTTCGGATTTGCACCCCAGACTGACAACAACTATATGAAAGTTGCCCAAATCGGAAATGTAATTATAGAAGATAATGTTGATATCGGGTCGAATACAACTATTGACAGGGCTACACTCGGTTCGACCATTATACGTAAAGGTGTTAAATTAGACAATCTTATCCAGATAGCTCATAATGTTGAGATTGGAGAAAACACTGTTATTGCCGCTCAGTCCGGTATTTCCGGATCAACCAAAATCGGAAAAAATTGTATGATAGGAGGGCAGGTTGGTATTATTGGTCATTTAACCATAGCCGATGAAGTAAAGATAGCCGCTCAGGCGGGTGTTGGTAATAGTATTATGAAGAAAGGTGAAATAGTGCAAGGTTCTCCTTCTTTCGAGATAAGTAAGTACAGAAAATCTTATGTCCACTTCCGCAACTTGCACTCTATCAAACAAAAGATTGATGAGCTTGAGAAAAAAATTAACCCGATTTCTCAATAGATTCAACAACAGCTTCAATTACTTGTTGAACCTGTTCATCAGTCAAATCATAATATACAGGCAAACTTATTTCTTTTGAAAAATTTTCATACGCCTGGGGATAATTTTTAATATCGTTTCCAAGTGCTTTATAATAAGTCATCATAGGTAACGGAATAAAATGCACATTTACAGCAACTCCTTTTTCAGATATTTTTTGAATGATCCTGTCGCGCTGAGCTTCATCAATACTTTTTATTCTTAGAAGGTAAGCATGATAAGATGACTTTTTATAGTCTGTTTCATAAGTCGGTATCCAGGCCCAATTATATTCTGAAAAGGCTTCGGAATATGCATCAAAAATCTGCTTTCTTCTCACTAACATATCAACATCGTATCTTTCCAGTTCCACCAACCCCATTGCAGCTTGTATATCGGTCATGTTATATTTATAACCTGGCTCAATAATGTCGTATCGCCAGCTTCCGATCTGGGTTTTTGAAAATGCATCTTTAGTTTGTCCGTGCAAGGACTTAACCTTCAGGTATTGTTGAATTTCCTGGTTATTAAAAGAATCATGCAAATTCAGGCAAACCGCTCCACCCTCGGCGGTGGTCAAATTTTTTACGGCATGAAACGAATATACGGTAATATCCGTTAAGTTGCCTGCTTTCTTTCCTTTATAAACTGCCCCGATGGAATGAGCTGCATCAGCTAATATTAGTATCCTGCCAAGCTGTTTTTGTTCATTTGTATCAGGAATAAATTTTTCAACAATATCTTTCCTCCTGACTAATGAATTGATCTCATCATAATCGCACGGAAAGCCTGCAAGGTCAACAGGTATAATGACTTTGGTTTTATCTGTAACAGCTTCTTCAATTTTTTTTATGGAAATATTAAAATCATCCTCTACATCCACAAAAACCGGTTTTGCTCCGCAATGAACTATTACATTTGCCGTAGCACAATAGGTATAAGCCGGAACTATTACCTCATCGCCTTGCTGCACGCCAAACCACCGAAGCATTAATTCCAGACCTGCAGAGCCGGAACTTGTACACAAGGTGGCTTTATGCCCTGCATATTCTGTTATCTTTTCTTCAAACTTTTTAACCTTCGGACCGGTAGTTATCCAGCCGGAGTTCAGCGTATCAATCACTTCATCAATGATTTTTCGGTCCATTCGGGGCGGGGAAAAAGGGATCATATTAATTTTAGATTTTAGATTTTTAAATTTAATAAAATTGAGACAAAGCTAATTTTTTTTTATCTTTGCATCAAAGAACTATTTAGTATTTTTTATTAAAAGTAATTATGAATACGGCTGAGATAAAAAGTAATTTGCACAGATTAGTTGTTGAAACAGATGATATTAACATTTTGAACAAAATTGAGACATTTTTTCTTCAATTAAAAACTAAAAACATTGACTGGTGGGATATACTTTCGGTTCATGAAAAAAAGACAATTGAAAAAGGAATTAAACAGCTTGATAACGGAGAAGGAATACCGCATAATATTGTAAGGGAAAAAGTAGAAAATCTATTAACTAACTAATAGAAGCTATCACTCTTATTGACACACTGTTTTGCACTTACAGATTCGCATCCAGGAACGCCATGACATTATTTTCGACTCTTTTTAATATATCTCCGGTTTCCGACTTTTTAAACCTCTCGCCTGTAATTTTTTCGTAAAGTTCGATATACCGTTCGGAGACACTATTAATAAATTCATCAGTCATTTCAGGAACCTTTTGCCCTTCCTGTCCCTGGAAACCATTATCCATCAACCATTCACGGACAAACTCTTTTGATAATTGTTTTTGTGGCTCTCCTTTTGCAAATCTTTCTTCGTAGCCGTCTTTATAGAAATAACGTGAAGAGTCGGGTGTGTGTATTTCATCAATCAGGAATATTTTACCGTCTTTTTTACCAAATTCATATTTAGTATCAACCAGGATAAGCCCTTTATCGGCAGCTATTTCCGAGCCGCGTCTAAAGAGTTCGGCAGTATATTTTTCAAGAAGTGCATAATCTTCTTCAGAAACAAGACCCTGCTCAATAATTTCCTCCTTTGAGATATCCTCATCATGCCCTTTAGCGGCTTTTGTAGTTGGCGTAATAATAGGATCGGGAAATCTCTCATGCTCCCTCATACCGTTAGGAACAGGTATGCCGCAAATTTCTCTTGCACCCTTTTTATAAGTTCGCCACGAACTGCCTGTAAGATAACCCCGGATGACCATTTCAACGGCAAAAGGTTCGCAAAAATGTCCGATGGTAACCATAGGATCGGGTGTAGCTATTTTCCAGTTCGGGCAGATGTCAACCGTTGCATTTAGAAACTTTGAAGCAATTTGGTTTAGAACCTGACCTTTGTTTGGAATTCCCTTAGGCAAAACCACATCAAAAGCCGAAATGCGGTCGCTAACTATCATCACTAAAAATTTATCGTCAATGTTATAAACGTCCCTGACTTTTCCTTTATAAAAACTTTTTTGCTTCGGGAAACTGAAACCGGTTTTAATAATTGCGTTGCTCATTTTTATTTGTTTATTATGTTTTGTTTACTATTTTTATTAACAGGATTTTATTTATTGCTTTTTATTTCGACAATTCAGGTCTCTTGCCCACATTCATATTTCGATCTGAAATGTCTTAACTTGAACACATTAACACTTTAACACATGAACACTTGAACACTTATAATCCACTATCTTTACTATTATATGCCTTAATGATCCTTGTTACCAGCTTATGCCTGATCACATCCCTCTCATCCAGATAAATAAAATCAATACCGCGAATATCTTTTAATAGTCTTGCAGCCTGCTTTAACCCGGAAGCCTGGTTTTTCGGAAGATCAATCTGGGTAATATCGCCGGTAACAATAAATTTAGCCGTTCGTCCCATACGTGTAACAAACATCTTCAACTGCATTTCGGTTGCATTTTGAGCTTCGTCTAAAATAGCAAATACATGGTCTAAGGTTCTGCCGCGCATAAAAGCAAGCGGAGCAATCTCAATAGTGCCATCTTCCAGGTATTTCAGAAGCTTCTGCGTGGGTAGCATATCTCTTAATGCATCATATAAAGGCTGCAAGTATGGATCAAGCTTATCCCTGAGATCGCCGGGTAAGAAACCCAGGTTTTCTCCTGCCTCAACTGCAGGACGTGTTAAAATTATTCTTTTTACTTCCTTATTCTTTAACGCTCTCACCGCCAATGCAACGGCAGTATATGTTTTACCTGTTCCGGCGGGACCGATGGCAAAAATCAAATCGTTCTTCTCACTGCTTTCCACCATCTTGCATTGGTTCTCGGTCAATGCTTTTACAAGCAACCCTCCCCTTCCATGAACCAAAACATCATTTGATTTTGGAAAAGAAACTGTCGAAACATTATTATCTTCTTCTCCCATAATTTGTTCAATATCAATCTCACTTAGCTTACCGAATTTGTCGTAATTAAGAAGTAATAAATTGAACTTCTCCTCAAAATCGTCAAGTTCATCTTTATTACCAATGGCTTTTACCATATCGCCACGTGCAATAATTTTTAACTTTGGAAAATAGGACTTAATAAGATTGATGTTTTTATCATTTACTCCGTAAATGTCAAGCGGGCTGTAGGATGTAATGCTGATGATTCTTTCTGTCATAAATAATTTTAGATCAGTATCGTTAATAATTGTTAATTACTAAATGAATTCAAAATTACTAAAAAATGCTGATATTAACGTTTAATTACTAATTTTGGGTACTGCAAAATTAATGGAATTTAATTACTGAATTTAACAGAACGACAGATAATTTATGCCTATCATTACTTTAATTAGCGACTGGGGTTTGAAAGACCACTACTCCGGGGCAGTGAAAGGAGCCATCCTTACTAAGATGCCTGAAGCAACTATCGTTGATATTTCCCATAGTATTCCTTCGTTTGAAATAGAGCAGGCTGCATTTGTTATACGGAATTCCTATCGCTATTTTCCTGAAGGCACCGTCCATATCATCGGTGTTAATACCGAAGAATCCGACACAAATCCTCATACGGCAGTTGAGGTTGACGGGCAATTTTTCATTGGAACCGATAACGGCATATTCTCCCTTATATTTGACAAACCACTGGATAAGATAGTGGAATTGACTATTATTCAGGATTCGGATTCTTTCACTTTTTCAACACGCGACCGCTTTGTAAAAGCTGCTGTTCACCTTGCTCAAGGTAAAAAAATTGAAGAGCTGGGTACCGTGAAAGATAAAATAATTGAAAAGATATTACTTAAACCTGTTGTTAATGATAATGTTATTAAAGGGCATGTAATCTACATAGACTCTTACGAAAATATCATAACCAATATCAAAGAACCTTTATTCAGTGAGGTTTGTAATGGGCGCAAATTCGGTATATTTTTCAGGACTTACGAGATAAATAAGATAAGCCGCTCTTATACCGATGTTCCTGTTGGAGAAATCCTGGCTCTGTTCGACTCCACAGGTTTTCTTGAAATTGCCATGAACCAGGGAAATGCTTCGGGGCTTCTGGGGATGGATTATAAAGACCTTGTGAGGATTGAATTCACCTGAGAGCTATTAATGCCTATTGACTATCTCCGCTCTTTCGGATTTTAGCGCCGGAATACCTGATGGCTAATCCGAAAGAAAATATTACAGGGATTTTAAAATCCAATATAATGGATTAATAATTCCGTACTTCTGCGTTTATAAGCATTTCAATGAATTGTTAAAAACTTATTAAAAATTGTTAATAAAAACCACACTATAACAGGGTAACCTTTTATTCAAAAATAGAATTAACTATAAATTACTAAATCCAATTTACAGATGATATTTTCAATAAAACCTATAAAATTAAAGCCGCCCTAATTTGAAAATTATGTGTAATTTTATCAATACTTTTTTTTCTGATTTAATGAATAATAAAATGAACAACAAAAACATTTTAATGCTGGCTTTGGGATTTATCCTGATTACAAATGGTTACTCACAAGACTATTGGCAGGATATTACAACAACTCCCGATTCTTCTTCCATTAATTCTATGGCTATAAGCCCTTCCGGTGATATTTTCATTGGCATGTGGGGTTTTGATGATCCCGGAGGAATATACAGATCTGTTGATAATGCACAAACATGGGAGTATCTTGGTTTGATTGAGAAAAGCGTTTATACAATAGAAATATGCCCGAACGGGGATATTTTAGCAGGAGTTAACGCTGGTATCTACAAATCAACTGATAATGGCGAAACATGGTATGAAGTTTATTTTGAAGTGGGGAATATCGTTACGATTTTCTCATTATCAAATGGCTATGTATTTGCAGGAGGGGTTGACAATTTGCAAGGCATCCTCCGTTCAACAAATTTTGGTGAAACATGGGATACGGTATTTATTTTCCCTGGATATGGAGAAGAGTACCTATATTCTATGACAATTTCGCCCGAAGGAAATATTTATGCCGGAACATACAATATGTTTGGCCCAAGTGGGATTTACCATTCCACCGATATGGGCGATTCATGGGAAGCAGTTGATTTTCCGGGCAACGATGTTTTTTCACTTGCTTTTCATCCGCAAGGGGATTTGTTTGCCGGTTGCGTTGGTGACGGATTGTATAGATATAATTTTAATACCCAGCAATGGACACAGCTTTTATATTGGATTACTCCCGATGATATTCTTTTTGTTGGAAATGATATTATTTATCTTGGATGTAATGGAGATCCTAACTTTATGCCGGGTGTATTGTATTCAGAAGATAATGGACAAAATTTTGAATGGCTGAACAGTGGAATGAACGGAGGTAATGGTGCAGACATAGAAAAATTTAGTAGGCATCCGAACGATTATATTTTTGCACAAGGGTATTCTTTATATATAAGTTTCGAACCTGTATTTACAGACATTGAACATTTTTGGAAATCGGGAAATCGTAAAATAAAAAATTCTCCAAATCCATTTTCTGATTATACAATTATCGCATGGGATGTTGTTTATCAAGATAAATATGTGCAGCTAATCATTACAGATACCAAGGGTAAAATAGTTTATAATAAATATATTGAAAATTCAGGGAATTACACCTATAATAATGTTCTAAAAGTAACGGGAATATTCTTCTATTCAATTATTGGAAAAGATAATATCTATTCAGGTAAAATGGTATTGGTAAAGTAAATTATACCGATACGGAACAGGTTCGCAAATTTTATGTAGTTGTTCCTATTGAGTATAACTACTTCTAAACAGCTATTGCTTTGCATACCTGTTAGGAATTAGTATAACTGCAAATTGCAGTTACCTTATTTTCATTTTCTTCCTGCTTCTTAATATTGAAGCATTCTTTCATTTTTATTTTATTCATTTTTTTAAAACAATTAAAAACATTAATATCATGAAACAGATAAATTTAATAAATTTTTGTATTGCATTTTTAATGAGTGCTATTTTCGGATTTTCAGTATCCGGACAATCAAACGATCCTGCTGCGGCATCGGGATATATTGGCGACAGCCAGGATTTCTGGGACAATACACCTGTACTGGTTCTATCACCCGAATCGCAGGCCACAACCCTGCCAACAGAAGTAAATAACTCAGATTATTTTTATTTCCCATATAAAGATTACAGTGGTGAAATTAAAAAGCACATTTACCTCCAGGAAGGCAATGCGTCATGTGCTGCCGTATCAACAGTATTTTATACTTTTTCGTATGAAATAAACAGAGCGCGCGGAGTTCCCGGGCTTTTCGATGAAAATAAATACCCACCTAACTTTACGTGGAATTTTTTAAATGACGGGATATATGATAAAGGCTCTGGTTTTTATGGTAATTTGTTGATAGTAAAAGAAAACGGTGTTCCAAACTCCGTAGACTGGGGCAATCTTGACCCTGCGGATTACTTAAGGTGGATGTCTGGTTACGAAAAATACCATAACTCGCACTATAACCGCATTGAAGGTTATTCTAAAATTCATACTTTATATAACCCCGACAGTTTAATGTTACTGAAACATTGGATTGCCGACCACAATAAAGGTTCAGCTATTGGTGGTCTCGCTGTATTTGCAGCTTTTGGAGCATGTGCAGATGAGGTTTATTTACCACCTGAAAGTGCCCATGCAGGTGAAGAAGCAACAGTTGAATGGGGCACAGACTGTGAGCATGCAATGACAATAGTAGGGTATTGCGATGATATTAAATGGGATTATAACGGAGACGGACAGTTTACAAATTATATCGATCTGAACGAAGATAATATTATTGATGTAAGGGATTGGGAAACCGGGGCATTTAACATAGTTGGGCAAGGAAATGAAAACTATGCACAAGATGGATTTGTCTGGATTATGTATAAAACCGTGGCAGAAGCACAAATGCATCTTATAGGCACTCTGGTGCCATCACAGTTCCTCGTTTTGCATGTTAATGAAAGTTATGAGCCACAACTGGAAGTAAAGGCGAAAATACAGTATGATAACAGAAATGCATTTGGATCAAAAATATCCTGGTCAGAGAATGCTGATGATTACGTTTTTACTAATCAAAATAATGCACATGCTTATATCCAAAAATTTTTTTTCTTTAATGGTGGTGATTTACCGCTACATGGCATAGATTATGAACCGGTGGAAATGTTATTTGATTTTAGTTATTGGTTTCTGGAAGAAAATTTTGGTAAAATATTCTATAGGTGTAAAGAAATTGATCCAGAAAATAATTATAATGGATTTATGGAATATTTTTCAATCATTGATTATCGCTGGGGAGAAGAATTCGAATTATATTGTGAGGAAACTAATGTACCAATTAATAATAATATCTGGTTAACAAATATCTATGTTGATTATGATCTCATCCCCCACGAAACCGACATAGAAGAAGACCTGTTATTGTTCAGCGATATGGTTTCGCGCTTTAACCCTACGGTAGTCAACGGGGCTACCTTAACAGTTGAAGACGGTGTACAGATTGATATGTACAACAGCAACATAAATATAAATTCGGGGAGTTCGTTGGTTTTAGAGGATAATGTTACAATCATTGCAAAAAGAGGCATTTGTAAACTAATAGTTGATGGAAATGTTTCTATCGGCAATGGTGTAAGCTTTCTGGCTGAAGGTGATGCTCAACTCCAAATAGAAATAAATAATACAACTACTGCTCTTGAGGTTACATTAAACAATGCCCATTTCAACGGGGCCGGACTGATTGCCAAAAACGATAAGACAACAATAACCAACTCCGATTTTACCGATAGAGGAATATGGGGCTTCAACGGAGATTTCGATATAAGCAATACCGAATTTATTTCTTCTTTCGTAAATATCTCAAATGCCGATGGCAACGACAGGTATGTATATATTACCGAAAACTGTAATTTTAGCGGTATGCAAAGTACTACGGCAATTTATATCGATAATTATCCCAATTTTAAAATAGACGAATGTTCAATCACTGAATGTTCCAGTGCAATAAATTTATTTAACTGCGGGTACGGAACAAAACATGCTCAAATAAGCAATAGTACGGTTACGGAAAATAGCGCGTCAGGAATTACGGTTTACCTTTCATCTGTCGATATCCTGCATAACGAAATCGTAAATAATAGCTATGGGATTAAATGCTTCGATAGAAGTGTAGTGCACATCGAAGGAGATAATCTTAGCGTTACGCAGGAGATAAAAGACAACGATTCTTATGAAGTATTTGCTACGAGAGGCAGCTTTCCTCATTATTTCCACTGGAACCTTGTACAAGATGATGACAACCTGCCGGGTGATCCATTGGTAAAATATACCGGACAGGAAGAAGGGCTTGACGTGAGGAATAATTGCTGGGGAAATAATTTTGATCCGGAGAATGACCTCGACCCTTATGAGAGTTATTTATGGGAGCCTGTTTGGGAATGTATGAGCGGCAGCGGTTCGGGCGAAGGTTCGGAAGCCGAAGGGATGTACCTTGCAGCAAGAGATAAAATTGAGGCGGAAGACTTTGCAGGCGCTAAAGCTGACTTCCAGGAAATTGTGGTACAATATCCCACAACAAAATATGCACAGGCTTCTTTAAAAGAGCTTTACTCTATTGAGGCTTTTGTAACGAATGATTATCCCGAACTAAAAACATACTACAGTTCAGAACCTAACATTACCAACAATCCCGAATTAGCCAAACTCGCAGACTTCCTTATCAACTTCTGCGAAATAAAATTGCAGAACTGGCCTACAGCAATTGCCTGGTTCGAAGATGTGATACAGAATCCGGAATCGTTAGAAGATAGCATATTCGCAATTATCGATTTGGGTTACACTTATTTCCTTATGGAAAACGGTGGTTTCAAATCGGCTTACGTCGGTAACATGGCTCAATACAAGCCTGTATCGCGCAAGCAATTCGAGGAGGACAGGGATTACCTGCTTTCATTACTGCCGGGTGATGAGTTGAGTAAGTCCATGAAAGAAAGTCTCGGTCAGCTTAAGAGCGGAGAATTGCTGCAAAATATCCCAAATCCATTTAAGGGTTCAACACAGATTTATTATAAACTTGAAGAAGCTGCAGCAGTAAACATCCGTGTTTACAACTACTCCGGACAGCTTGTAAAATCTTATAACGAGGGAGTAAAAACCGGCGGGGTTCATTATGTTGAATTCGATGCCAATGGCATGTCCCATGGTATTTATTTTTATTCTATTAAAGTAAACGGAAAAACAAGTGATTCGAAGAAGATGTCGGTAGTTAGATAGAAACAAGAAACAAGAAACAGTAAACAGTAAACAGCAAACAGTAAACAAAATCACCTGATTGCTTAAATTTAACCTGCCGGATAAAAAGTGGTCCGGCAGGTTATTTTTAAATCAATGAAAGAATAAATATGCCAATAATATAGCAGCAATTATCCCTGCAAAATCCGCTATCAGTCCGCAGGTAACGGCATACCTTGTTTTCTTTATTCCAACCGAACCAAAATAAACTGCGATGATATAAAAAGTAGTATCGGTAGCTCCCTGCACCGTTGAGGCGACCCTTCCTACAAATGAATCAGCGCCATAGGTACTCATAGCTTCCACCATCATACCTCTTGCACCGCTGCCGCTAAGGGGTTTCATCAATGCCGTTGGTAATGCTTCAATAAAATCGGTATTTACGCTCACTGCTATAAATATTTTTCTGATACCGTCAATAAACATATCCATAGCTCCCGAAGCCCTGAAAACACCAATAGCAACTAATATTGCAATTAAAAAAGGAATTATCTTAACTGCCACCCAAAATCCTTCTTTGGCACCATCGATAAATGCCTCATATATATTTACTCTTTTCCTTAAAGCTAAAAGTATAAAAATGATGATAACAGAAAAAAGAATGACATTGCTCGATATGGTTGAAATTTCTGTAATTCTTTCTTTAGGAAGGGTTGTAAAATAGTATATTATCCCCATGATAACAGCAGTTAATCCACCCATGTATGCCAAAACTACTTTATTGATCAAATTGATCCGTTGAAATAAAGAAACACTGATTAATCCTGCAATTGTCGAGAAAAAAGTTGCTAGCAAAATAGGTATAAAAATATCAGACGGATTAGCAGCGCCAAGCTGCGCCCGATACACCATAATAGTTATTGGCAAAATGGTAAGCCCCGATGTATTTAAAACAAGGAACATGATCATAGAATTGGAAGCGGTGTCCTTTTTCGGGTTGATATCCTGAAGCTCTTTCATCGCTTTTAATCCTAAGGGTGTTGCCGCATTATCAAGTCCAAGCATATTGGCTGAAAAGTTCATCATCATCGAACCGATTGCAGGGTTGTCTTTCGGAAGTTCGGGAAAAAGCTTTGAAAAAAACGGACCAACCAATCTGGAAAATATTTTTACGATCCCGCCCTTTTCACCAACCTTCATTAATCCGAGCCAAAGGGTAAGCACGCCGGTCAGCCCGAGAGATATTTCAAATCCTGTTTTAGCCATATCGAATGTACTGTTGACCATATTTGGGAAAACCTCTAAATCACCAAAAAAGATCAACCGTATAAGACCAACAACAAATGCTATTATAAAGAATCCGATCCAGATATAATTCAGCGCCATATAAAATCCTTTATAGATTCAAGCCCCGAAAATACGGAAAATAAATATTACATGATTCATAAAATAGATTGTTTATTAAGAAAAGGATGTTGATATAATCGTGATAACTTTCGTATCTTTAATTATTGATATTCGTTTTCATGAACTTAATTTGTAGAAAAAAAAACACAATGAAAACAATTTGGATACTTATTCAGGTAAAAAAGGGATTTATTGATGAACCTGAAATTTTCTTTTCTGAGATAGAAGCCGAAAAGAAAAAAGAACTATTAATGGCACATTTCAACAAAGATTATGACGAGATTGAAATCTTCAAAAAGAAAATAAAGACACACCAGGAAACATAAAGAGCGGGATTAATCGGTATAGACGCATTAATCCTTCTTCCCGAAAATTTCAGGATTTGCAAAAAATTTCAAATGACAAATACCAAATTCAAAATTGTAATTTAACAAAGTAAATTGGGGTCAAAATCAATAAAATAGAAATAATAGGATATCCCTAACGAAATTCGATTTTTACCCTATGACTTCCGTCATAGGTTACAATCAGGACATGCTTTTGGCATTTTTTGTCCCGTTAGGGACATTCTGTTTGTAACCCTGAACGACTGACGAAGGAAGGAGTTCAGGGGAAATAATAAAAAATAACATAGTCCCGTCAGGGATGACCTTCCTTTATTAAAAATACCGAACTCTCGTTATTTAAAAAAAATGTTATTTTTACCACTTCTTAATAAAACATTATCTTTATGTTTTTCAAAAATAAAACTCTCATCTTTAAGATATATCGAAATTATTAAGATCAAATTTTATGATAAAAAAGGTACTTATTGCCAACAGAGGTGAAATAGCAATTCGTGTTATGAGGACCTGCAGAGAAATGGGAATCACATCGGTAGCCGTTTACTCTGATGCCGACCGAAAATCAATGCATGTTCGATATGCCGATGAGGCTTACCATATCGGGCCTTCACCATCAAATGAGAGCTATCTGCATATTGACAAGATCATCGATGCAGCCAAAAAATCCAAAGCAGACGCTATTCATCCCGGTTATGGATTTTTATCTGAAAATGCAGAATTCTCCGAGCAATGTAAAAAAGAAGGAATTATCTTTATTGGCCCTTCAGCCTTTTCTATTTCTACAATGGGCGATAAAATTACAGCCAGGAGAACCATTCTCAATGCAGGTGTCCCTGTTGTACCCGGAACAACCGACCCCATCAAATCCAACGACAATGCTATTGAAGTTATTAAAGAAATAGGTTTGCCCGTTATGATTAAGGCTACTGCAGGCGGAGGTGGCAAAGGAATGCGATTAGTACAAAATGAAAAGGACATTTTACCTTCGTTAAGAGCCGCTAAATCCGAAGCAAAAGCTGCCTTTGGTAACGACATCGTATATATTGAAAAATATATTTCTTCTCCTCATCATATTGAATTCCAAATATTAGCCGACCGGCATAGCAATGTTATTCACCTGTTTGAAAGAGAATGTTCGGTTCAAAGACGTCATCAGAAGGTCATTGAAGAAACCCCAAGCCCGATAATGAATCCCGCAATTCGTAAAGAAATGGGCAAACATGCTGTTGCTGTTGCCAGGGCTGCTAAGTACGAAGGTGCCGGAACTATTGAGTTTATTGTTGATGATAATCTGAATTATTATTTCCTTGAAATGAATACCCGGCTGCAGGTTGAACACCCGATTACCGAATGTGTAGTTGGAATTGATTTGGTGAAAGAGCAGATAAATATCGCAAATGACAAAAAACTAACATACACACAAGATGAACTTTCGCAAAACGGTCATGCTATTGAATGTCGTATTTATGCCGAAGACCCGGATAATAACTTCATGCCAAGCCCGGGACTCATCCAGCATATTACCGAGCCATTAGGTTTTGGCGTTCGCCACGACGGTTATATATATGAAGGCTATGAGATACCTCTTTATTACGACCCGTTGATATCTAAGCTTATTGTCTGGGGTAAAACAAGGCAGGAAACAATCGAACGGATGAAAAGGGCATTATATGCTTATAAAATAACCGGAATTAAAACCACTATCAAATTTCTTGAGCGTATTATGAATACGCCCGATTTTGTTAATGGAAATTATAATACACACTTTATTGAAAAAAACAAGAAATTCCTTGAAGAAGAATATAAAAATGATGGCAACGGCAAGGCAATGGCTATAATAGCTGCATTTATCGATTACAATAACAGGATTGAGCAGGCTCAGCAAAAAATTCCTCCCAGCCAGAAAATCAACAACTGGAAATCAAGTGGCAGGAAAAAAAGTATGCTCAGATTATAAAATTAAATTTTAAATAAAATGGCTTTAGAAGTTAATATTGACGGGAAATCAGTTAGTGTAGAATTGCTCGGTAAAGAAGGAAATAATCTACAGATAGCTATTAACGGAAATATATATGAAGTTGACCTGGTTATGGTAGAAAAAGGGGTATATTCAATTCTTTACAAGAACAAATCTTATAATCTTGAACTTATACGTGGAAAAGTTCCGAAAACTTATACAATCAATACATTATACAATTCGTATGATGTTGACATAATGGATGCAGAAGCCAAATACTTAAATAATCGTAAGCATGATGATATTGATGATGAAGCTGTTATTTCATCACCTATGCCAGGGAAAATTGTTAAAATAATGGTAAAAGCAGGCGACAAAGTAAAAGCCGGTGATACAGTAATAATCGTTTCGGCTATGAAAATGGAAAGTGAATACAAAGTCAAGAAAGACAGGATTATTAAAGATGTTCTAATTAAAAATGGTGATACAATTGATGGCGATCAGCCCTTGATCAGTTTAGAATAAAAACAGATAAAAACAAAAATATTATGTCATTACAAGATAAGTTCAATCAGTTTGAAGAGAGAAATAAGATTGCCGAAGCAGGTGGAGGAAAAGAAAGAATTGACAGACAACATAAAGCCGGAAGGAAAACTGCCCGTGAAAGAATTAAGGATTTACTTGATCCCGAGACCTTTGTCGAGATGGATAAATTCGTTACACATCGTGCACACGACTTCGGGATTGATAAAAATAAAATTTTAGGTGATGGTGTAGTTGCCGGATATGGTAAAATAGACGGGAGATTAGTTTACGTTTTTGCCCAGGATTTTACAGTGTTCGGAGGTACGCTTAGCCGTGCCAATTCGGATAAGATAATAAAAATAATGGACATGGCACTAAAAATGGGAGCGCCAGTAATTGGTTTAAATGATTCGGGTGGCGCCCGGATTCAGGAAGGTGTGGAAAGTCTTGCAGGATATGCCGACATTTTTTACCGCAACACAATTGTTTCCGGCGTAATACCACAAATTTCAGCAGTACTCGGTCCTTGTGCAGGCGGCGCTGTTTATTCTCCTGCAATAACAGACTTTATACTAATGGTAAAAAACACCAGTTATATGTTCGTAACGGGTCCTGATGTAATTAAGACAGTTACCCATGAAGAAGTTACAAAAAATGACCTTGGCGGCGCTATGACACACAACTCAAAAAGCGGTGTCGCTCATTTTGTTGCGGAAAATGACGAACAGGCTATGATGATGCTTCGGGAATTGTTAAGTTTTATTCCATCAAATAATCTGGAAGACCCTCCCATAAAGCCTTGTACTGATGACATCCACAGGGAGGATGAAAGACTTCAGACACTTATCCCTGACGATCCGAATAAGCCTTATGATATGAAAGATATCATAACAACAATAGTGGATGAACATAATTTCTTCGAGGTAATGCCTTATTATGCTCTAAATATAATTATAGGTTTTGCAAGATTTGACGGAAGACCCGTTGGTATTGTCGCCAATCAGCCTGCTTATCTCGCCGGTGTTCTCGATATAAATTCTTCTGTCAAAGGTGCAAGATTTGTCAGGTTCTGCGATGCATTTAATATCCCTTTAATAACTTTTGTCGATGTTCCCGGATTCCTGCCCGGAACGGCACAGGAATTTGGCGGAATTATCAAACATGGCGCTAAATTACTTTATGCATTTGCCGAAGCAACTGTTCCGAAAATCACAATAATTACAAGGAAAGGATATGGAGGCGCTTATGATGTGATGTCGAGCAAACATATTGGGGCTGATGTAAATTTTGCTTACCCCACAGCCGAAATAGCAGTTATGGGCCCTGAAGGCGCAGTTAATATTATTTTCAGAGATAAACTTGATGAGAAAGAAAAGATACAGGCTGTTGATGACTACAAAAAAACCTTTGCCAGTCCTTATAAGGCAGCAGCATTAGGTTATATTGATGAAATTATTTATCCGAAACAAACAAGGTATAAGATAATTCAGGCATTAGAGATGACACAAAACAAGACAAAATCAAATCCACCCAAAAAGCATGGGAACATTCCTTTGTAATTAAGGTTTTATTGCTTTTTCGTTTTCGTATAATTCTTTATAAAGAAGCTCTTTCTCTTCTTCAACTTGTTCAATAGTAAGGTTAAGAATGCTATTAACTTTATCCATCAACCCGGGCACTTCATCATTATTTATATTATCCCTGGTATTTGTTTCCAGTCTTCTGATATCCAGCTTTAAATCATTGACAGAGAAAATGTCAATTGAAGATTTCAGCTTATGGGCTAATTTACTTACACCATTAAGATCGTTCTTCTGGTAACATTTGTTCAGTTCATTTAAACTTTCGGGTGTAGCCTGAAGAAAAATCTTGACCATTTGATAGATAGCTTTTTTATCCCCACCAAGCATCTCGTTCAGGTTGGTAAGATCAAACAATTTTTTTGAATCCATTGACATAACATTTTTTATTAAGTTTGTGTTTCGATTGATTAATTTATTTAAGTGTTTTTATTTGCTTTACAGTGGTATCAACATTTATACCATATATCCAATTGCCTGTTATTAAAGAATTTAAAACCTAATGACAAAGTTCCATTTTCTCTATTTGAAAAAGCAATTTAAAATTTGGAAAAATAAATTATTTTTTAAATAAAATGCACATATGAGATTGAAAGATATAAACAACAAAATATTTATAAACTAAATTTCATTATTTTTCAGCATACGGTAAATGGTTGATTTGCCTATGTCTAATTTTTTAGCCACAACCATCACATTATTATTATATTTTTGTAAATAGAACTTGACAATTTTCTTAATATATCCTTGAAGAGTATCTTCTTCTAACAGGAAATCACTCCTGGCATTAATTGCGTTAAATGCAACATGATCTTCTTCAATTGAATCGCAATTAGTTAAAACACAGGCTAATTCCATTACAGCCTTTAATTCCCTGACATTGCCCGGGTAAGGATATTTCATAAGTTTTTCCTGGGCACTGGCAGATATCTGAAGTTTATTCATTTTATTTTCTGCGCAAAAATCATCTACAAAATATTTAGCCAGAATAAGGATATCGTTTCCCCGATAACGCAAAGGTGGAATTTCAATTGGTAAACCCAATAAGCGGTAATATAAATCTTCTCTAAAATTACCCTCTTGCACTTCCTTAGCCAGGTTTTTATTCGTGGCAACAATAATCCTTGAATCAAATTTGATCGGTTTATTTCCACCGACACGGTAAAGTTCTCTCTCTTGTAAAACACGTAAAAGTTTTGCCTGCATATTTATATCCATTTCGCCAATTTCATCCAGGAAAATAGTTCCTTTATTAGCGACCTCAAATTTGCCAATTTTACGTGTATTTGCTCCGGTAAATGCACCTTTCTCATAACCAAAAAGTTCACTCTCGATCAATTCACTCGGTATGGCTGTTACATTTATCGGCACAAATGAATATTTAGACCTTTGCGAATTATAATGAATGGCTTTTGCCACTATTTCTTTACCGGTTCCTGTTTCTCCATAAAGAGAAATCGTTATGTTCGACCGTGTCGCCTTTTCTATAAGTTTATATATCTCCTGTATTGCAACGCTGTTACCTTTTATTATCTTTTTAAATTCATATTTTTTCCCGATCTCCTCTTTCAAAACATTTATCTCTTCTTTTAATTCTAACCGTTCTTTAATATTCTTCAACGTATTCCAAAGTCTATCTTTAGTATCTTCGTCCTTTACAAAATAATCATAAGCGCCATCTTTTAAAAGCTTGACCGCCGTAGAAATATCTTCCTGTCCTGATACAATAACAATAGGAGTTTCAGGATTATATTCTTTAACTTTTTTGATTACCTCAAATCCTGACATATCCGGAAGTGAGTAGTCTAATGATATTAAAGAAGGACCTTTGTAAAGATTTTTCAGACACTCAGCACCTGTTTCAAAAATATATACCTCATTATCAGGATTCAGTGATAAATGATATTTTAACATCTCACCATACAAGAGATCATCCTCCACAATAAATATCTTAAACGGATTCATATTAGCGCTTTATTTATAGAATTCAAATTTATAACTTTTTTTCATTCCCAATTTGAGAAAATTTTTTTCATCATTTAATTTTCCCCCAAATAATAGGCTATACAATTTTTTTAGCTTTAATATATGTCTATGTATCAAGTAACTACATCAACAACTCAAGCAAAGCCAGTGAGATTTAAGGATATTACGTAAAATCATAACTATTTGTTTCAAATTGTTAATTTTGCCTGAAAATGATTTATTAAATCTACGTTTGATGTTAAAATTTTTCTTTTCTACTCTCAGGTTTATTCGTACGATTATTCTGTTATTCATAGTTTTATTAATTTTAATTGTTGTTATTCAATACATCACTTGCCCTGTTTACAGGTTTCAAACAAGAAATCCATTTTCCGGTACCGAATTCTACAATCCTTATCAAAATATTGACAGCGCTCTATGGCGAAAAGCAAATTTTCAGGTTCAATCGTATGCCTGGGCAGGTATTACCGCAGGAAGGGGAAATACCAACAAGGAAATCTATACGGTTTACAATAATTTGGGATACGATATAATAGCCACTTCTGATTATCAGAGAATTAACAGGTACAGAAATGATGATCCGTCATATATCCCGGTTTATGAACACGGATATGGTATAAAGAAAAACCACCAGGTGCTTGTTGGTTCAAAAAGAGTACTTTGGAGAGATTATCCTTTATTTCAAAGCATTCATAACAAGCAACATATTCTGAATTTACTAAGGAAAGATAATGAACTGGTTTACATTGCCCATCCTAAGCTCAGAAATGGTTATCAACCTGGAGATATGAAATATCTTGCAAATTATGACGGGATTGAGGTACTGAACAACTTTTGTATTTCTCTCGAACACTGGGATGCTGCATTATCTTCAGGCAATTACATTACAATTCTTGGAAACGATGACGCCCATGATGTTTCCAATCCTGACGAAATCGGGCATCATTGCACATTTATTAATTCACCTTCGAACAATAAACAGGATATTCTTAAAGCTTTAAAAGCCGGAATGGCATTTGGTGCAAGAATATTCAGACACCCGGGTGAAACTTTTAAAGAAAAAATAAAAAGAACCAAAATTCTTCCTGTAATCAGTCTTGTTGAAATGAGAAGAGATACTCTGTATATCAGGTTCGATTCAATAGCAAAAGAAATTAGGTTTATCGGTCAGGATGGCAAATTACTGAAAAAATCAGGGCGAACGAATGAAGCTTTTTATAAAATCAGCGAAGAAGATACTTATATACGGACAGAAATCGAATTTCCTGATCAATCGGTTTATTACCTGAACCCTGTTTGCCGGTATAACGGAATCAGCTTACAAAAAGCACCTGTTCCGAAAATAAATGTATATCGTACAAATATTTTAAGAGTTATCGGATTTGCCACTTTAATTTTTATCATCCTTAATTATTTTCTTCTCAGGAAACGAGTTAAACAGAGGAATATAAAAAAAAGCAATGCCTGAAAAAAAAATATATAAAGTACTAATTTTTTTAATCGGTATCTCTGCAATTGTCAGGGCATTTTTAGCATGGGCACTTGAGTTGGGGAATGATGAGGTTTATTACTGGACTTATGCACTTTATTCCGACCTGAGCCATTTTGATCATCCTCCAATGGTGGGCTTTGTAATCCAGCTATTTTCACTCGATCTTTTGCTTGATGATGAATTATTTGTTCGTTTTAGCTCTGTTATATTAGGCTCGGTAAATACCTGGATCATTTTTCTTATCGGTAAAAAAATTAAAGATTCTTTAACAGGTTTGTACGCCGCATTTCTTTATACATCATCAATCTATTGTTTTGTAATAGCAGGTATTTTTATCCTTCCCGACACGCCTCAACTGTTTTTCTGGTTGCTAAGCCTGTATTTTATTACCGGTTCATTATTAGATAGAGAATATAATACAAAATCTAAACTAAACCTTGTTTTGACCGGGCTTTTTTTAGGTTTAGGAATGCTTTCGAAATACACAACAGTATTTCTCTGGTTCGGGATTATCTCGTATATCCTTATCTACGACAGGAAATGGCTCCGGACAAAATCTCTTTATTTATCAGCGTTTTTAACACTGGCGGTTTTTTCTCCGGTTATCTGGTGGAATATTCAAAACAATTTCATAAGTATTACTTTTCAGGGGGGGCGTGTGGATGTTTTAGGTTCGAGACTGAGGTTCGACTATTTCCTTCTTGAAATCATCGGTGAATTTTTATATAATAATCCTGTTAATGTTATAATTATCATTCTTTCATTGTTTGGAGTTTATAAGAAACGAATCTTTCTTGCTAAACCTGATCTGAGGTTTTTGCTTTTCTCGAGCTTGCCACTGATTATAATCTTTATCGTATTTTCCCTTTTCAGGAGAACATTACCACACTGGACAGCACCCGGATATACAACATTATTGCTAATTGCCGCAGCCTTTTTAAGAGAAAAGAGTCTCAGAAAAAAAAGTCAAAAATTAATACCGCATGAAATAAAGACAGCTATCTATCTTTTATCCTTTATTTTAATTATCGGATTCATCCAGGTAAATTTCGGAATAATTAATTTCTATGATCCGCAGAAAACCAATCCTGCTGAACTTGGAGAAAAGGATGTTTCATTAGATATTTTTGGCTGGAGACAGATTGGAGATGGGTTTTCTGAAATTTTGAAAAAGGATATTAAAGAAAACAAAATCGGTAAAGAGCCGGCAATAATTACATATCGTTGGTTTCCGGCTGCCAACCTCGATTATTATGCAGCCAGGCAGAATTTTATCAAAGTATTAGCTATAGGACCTTTGTATCAAATACATAAGTACTATTGGATTAACCAAAAAAGAGGAGGTTTCCGTTTGGGAATGGACGCTTATTATATTACTACCAGCCGTGATTTTATGCACCCCGACAGCGTTTACAGCCATTACTTCGAATCCATTGAGACAGTTGATACTATAAAAATAATGAGGGGGAATACACATGTTATGAATGCCTTTGTTTACAGGATGAAAGATTTGAAAATACTCCCTAAGTGTTCAATTAATTAAGGTCAACTCTATAAAAGCCAGCTAATAATTTAAAACATCAAATCATTTTATAAATCAATGAATTAATATTCATACCGGCTCCTACCGATACGAATGCCGCATATTCTCCTTTTTTTAATGAGTGATTATTAAGCTTCCCTTTAAATAGCAGATCAACTAAGGTTGGAACAGTGGCTACAGAGCTGTTTCCAAGGCGCGAAATAGTCATAGGCATAACTTCAAACAATGTCTTTGTTTTTCCATATAATTTGAACAAACGATTTAACATTTCCACATCCATTTTTTCGTTTGCCTGGTGTATAAGCACTTTTTTAATATTACTAAGCGTCAGTCCTGCTTTATCAAGACTGTCCTTAACTACCTGTGGAACAGTTGATATGGCATATTCATATAACTTGCGTCCATTCATCTTAAGAAATAAATCATTAGGTTTAAAATTTTTATTATTTGATCTGCCCATCCACATTAATTTCGAATGATTATGAGCATCGGACCTTGTTACATGTGATAAAATTCCAACAGGTTTTTTACTTTTATATGCTTCAAGAATTGTTGCCCCTGCACCATCGGAATAAATCATGCTATCCCTGTCGTAAGGGTCGGATACCCTTGATAAAGTTTCTGCGCCAATTATAAGTGCTCTCTTTGCATCGCCCGATTTAATATAATAATTAGCCGATATTACTCCCTGCAACCATCCGGGGCATCCGAAAGGAATATCAAAAGCAACCACATAAGGATTCTCAATGCCAAGCATACGTTTTACTCTTGCTGAAATACTTGGTACCAAATCCTGTACTTTATTTTCCAGTTTTACATCACCAAAGTTATGAGCAACAATAATATAGTCAAGACTTTCTTTATCTATTTTAGATGATTCGAGGGCATTTTTTGCTGCAAAAAAAGCTATATCGGAAAGGACAAGGTCATCTGTAACATATTTTCTTTCTTTAATACCGGTAATTTTTTCAAACTTTTTAATTATCTCTTCATTTGACTGCATAAATCTGCTTCCATCGGTATCATAAAATACATTTTTCAGGAAATCCTCATTTTTTACAACTTTTGATGGTATGTAACTTCCTGTTCCTACAATAACTGAATATATTCTTTCTTTATTATCCTGACTCATTTTGTCCCTTTCCTATGATTAACTCACTTTTTATAGAGAAATTTATTATATCTTATGTATGCTAACAAACGGATTAATTACCAAGTTACTATTTTCGTTTAACCTCAACTTCTTCAAAACCTTCTATTATATCTCCGATTTTTATATCGTTAAAATTTTCTATATTCAAACCGCATTCGTATCCTGTTTTTACTTCTTTCACATCATCCTTAAAACGTTTAAGGGAGCCAAGAACACCAGTATAAACCACAATGCCATCACGTATGATACGGACTCTTGTGTTTCTTGTAATGGTTCCGTCTAAAACCATACAGCCAGCAATAGTTCCAACCTTAGATATTTTAAATATTTCCCGTATCTCCACATTGCAAACTATCTTTTCTTCAATTTCAGGCGACAACATACCCTCGATAGCTGATTTGATCTCTTCAATAGCCTGGTAAATAATAGAATAAAGACGAATATCAACCTGCTCTTTTTCTGCAAGTTTTCTGGCTCCGACTGAAGGTCTGATCTGGAAACCGATAATGATAGCATCAGAAGCAGAGGCAAGTAATACATCCGATTCGGTAACCTGGCCGACCGATTTATGGATGATGTTGACCTGCACCGTTTCATTTGTTAACTTCTGCAAAGAATCGGACAACGCCTCAACAGAGCCATCCACATCACCTTTAACGATTATATTAAGTTCTTTAAAGTCGCCAATGGCAATTCTTCTGCCAATTTCATCAAGTGTAATGTGTTTCTGTGTTCTGACACCCTGCTCCCTCTGCAGTTGAAGACGCTTATTAGCAATTGTTTTGGCTTCTTTTTCATCCTTCATCACATTAAATCTGTCACCGGCTTGTGGTGCGCCGTTTAAACCCAGTAATAACACAGGCGTAGAAGGACCGGCCTCATCATTCCTCTGATTTCTTTCATTATACATCGCCTTAACCCTGCCAAAGGTTGATCCGGCAATAAGGATATCACCCGTTTTTAGTGTGCCGTTTTGAACCAAAACCTTTGCCACATAACCTCTTCCTTTATCCAGCGAACTTTCTATTACTGTACCGTTAGCCAACTTATCGGGATTAGATTTTAAATCCAGCATTTCGGCCTCAAGTAATACTTTTTCTAACAATTCATCGATATTTATTCCCTGTTTGGCTGAAATTTCCTGGCTTTGGTATTTACCTCCCCAATCTTCGACAAGGATGTTCATTTTTGAAAGTCCTTCTTTGATCTTTTCAACATTTGCATTAGGTTTATCAATTTTATTAATAGCGAAAACAATTGGCACTCCTGCTGCCTGTGCATGGTTAACAGCTTCTTTTGTTTGCGGCATCACATCGTCTTCGGCAGCTATAACAATAATTGCTATATCAGTTATCTTTGCCCCTCTTGCACGCATTGCAGTAAAGGCTTCATGTCCGGGTGTATCGAGGAATGTTATTTTATTTCCATCTTTAAGCGATACTTCATAAGCTCCTATATGCTGTGTTATTCCACCAGCCTCTCCAGCTATCACATTAGTATTACGTATGTAATCAAGCAATTTGGTTTTACCATGGTCAACATGTCCCATCACAGTAACTATCGGCACTCTTTCCATCAATTGTTCAGGGCTGTCTTCTTCTTCTGCATCCAATATAGCCTCCTGAACATCAACACTAATAAACTCCACTTCATAACCAAATTCTTCTGATACCAGCGAGAGTGTTTCGGCATCAAGTCTCTGATTTATCGAAACAAATATACCGAGCGACATACAAGTTGAAATAATATCGTTGATATGTACATCCATCATGGTAGCCAGTTCATTAGCAGTTACAAACTCGGTAACTTTTATAACATTTTTTTCTTCTTCAAGTTCTTCTATTTCTTTTTTCTTTTGCTTGCTAATTATCTGGCGTTTTTCACGGCGATATTTTGCAGCTTTCGACTTTCCGCTTCCGGTAAGCTTGGCAAGTGTTTCTTTGATTTGCTTCTGAACTTCATCTTCCGATATTTCCGGTCTTACGCGTTCTTTTCTTCCCCTTTTATCTTTGAATTTTTGTTTTACCCCTTCTTTTGTATCCTTATCTTTTGTTTGAACAAGATCGGGCTTTTTCCTAATTCTTTTCCTTCTCTTTTTCCTGGTTTTAATTTCTTTATCCTTAGAGGAAGCAACAGGTTTCTTTTCGGGCTTTTTCTTTTTTTCAGGAAGCTTTATCTTGTCAAGGATCTTAGGTCCTTCAAGTTTCTCGAATTTAGTTTTAATAAAATTTTCCTTTTTAACTTCTTCTTCGGCAGTTTCTTTAACGGTTTTCTCATCAGCAACCTCTTTTTTCTTTTCTTCAATTTCTTTTTCCGCTTTGACTTCCCTTTCTTTTTCCTTAACAGTTTTTTTAGCCGGTTTCGTCCTCATTTTGATCTTTTCAATATCAATTTTTCCAACTACCCTGGGCTGCGTATCATCTGTTACTTCTTCTGTCGGTTCTTTATCTTCAACTTCTTCAGATATTTCTTTTTGCTCTTCTTCCTTAAGGCTTATTTCTCCTGTATCTGTAACCCTAACTTCAATAGTATCTTCAATATCTTCTGCCTTTTCTTCGATAACTCCTTTAATTTCATTAGGTTCTTCAATATCGGGTTCAACTTTAGTCTTCGATAAAGATGAGTCTTTAATTAATATTTCATCAATTTCAAATTCCTGCTCTTTTTCCTTGTCAGAATAAATTTTATCTTCTATCGAAATGGTATGATGGTCAGAATAATCCAAACCGATTTTCAACGCCTCTTCTTTTACTGTCTTTTGCAACTGGAACTCCTTGTCCAGAAAATCATACATATCAGGTGTAAGCTTAGTATTGGGATTAGTCGAAATCACAATACCCTGCTTAGAGAGGAATTCAACAATAGTGGAAATTCCAATATTGAACTCTCTTGCAGCTTTGCTAAGCCTTATTGCTTTACCTGTTTCTGACATAAAAACCGAAAAAATTTAACTAAAATTAATTTAGCGTGCTAAAATACTATATTTTTAATAACTCTATTCTACTCAAACTCCTCTTTTAAAATTTTAATAACCTCATTTACTGTCTCTTCCTCTAAATCGGTTCTTTTCACAAGGTCATCAACGTTGAGGTCTAAAACACTTTTTGCCGTATCGCAACCAATAGCTTTAAATTCATCTATGATCCACTGATCGATTTCATCAGAGAATTCAGAGAGGTCAACATCTTCCGAATCAATATCAGGAGTCTCCCTATATACATCAATTTCGTAACCTGTAAGTTTACCAGCCAGCTTAATATTAAACCCACCTTTTCCGATGGCGAGTGAAACCTGGTCGGGTTTTAAATAAACCTCCGCCTTTTTATCATCTTCATGAATCTTAATTGAAGAAATTTTTGCCGGGCTTAACGATCTTGATATGAATAATGACGAATTTTCGGTGTAATTAATAACATCAATATTTTCATTTTTCAATTCCCGAACAATACCGTGAATACGCGAACCTTTCATGCCGACACAGGCGCCAACGGGGTCTATCCTGTCATCATAGGATTCAACTGCAATTTTTGCCCTTTCACCCGGAACTCTTACGATATTTTTAATTGTAATCAGCCCGTCATAAACTTCAGGCACCTCAGACTCAAACAATCTTTCGAGAAATATTGACGAGGTTCTGGACAAAATAATCACCGGTGCGCCATTTCTCATCTCAACCTTCGACACAACCGTTCTGATGGTGTCGCCTTTCCTGTAAAAATCTGTTGGTATTTGCTCTGACTTAGGAAGAATAAGTTCGATACCCTCATCATCCAACACAAGTATTTCTTTCTTCCAAACCTGGTAAACTTCACCCGTAATAATTTCCCCGATCCTTTCTTTGTATTTATTATAAATATTGTTTTTTTCATATTCCTGTATCTTTGATATCAGGTTTTGCCTTATCGACAGTATTTCGCGCCTGTCGAAATCAGCCATCTTAATTTCTTCCGACATTTCTTCACCAACCTCAAAGTCAGGTTCTGTTTTAATCGCCTCGGAATATGCAATCTCAAGGCTTTCATCCTCAATGTTATTGTCATCGACAATATTTCTGTATCGCCAAATCTCAAGGTCACCTTTGTCAATGTTTACGATAATATCAATATTATCTGCCGAACCGTATTTCTTTTCCAGCATGTGCTTAAAAACATCTTCAAGGATGCGCATCATCGTTTCTCTTTCGATATTTTTGAATTCCTTGAACTCCGAAAAAGTCTCAACTAAATTGATGTGTTCCATTTTATTTAAAATTCGTTTTGTTTTGCCTTATTTTACTTTTTAAATAAAATTACCGGTTTACTTTCTTTTATTTCATCAAAAACAATTTCCTCAATAGCTTTATTTTTCATTTTCTTACCAACACTCCTTTCTAACTTTACTCCTTCTTCTGAAACCGATTTTAAAATACCTTTCAACACTTTTCCTTCTTTTGTGATTAATTCAATCTCCCTGTTGATATATTTTTTATATTGCCTCAATAATTTAAAAGACTTATTAAGCCCGGGAGACGAAACCCTTAATTCAAAATCCTCAACATCTCTGTTAAGCTGCATTTCCACATACCTGCTAATGCCTGCACAGTCATCTATACTGATACCATCATCACCATCAACAAAAACATTAATGATATTTCCTTTACTGATATCAACATCAACCAGGAATTTATCTGTTCCTTCCAGGCAATTATCAATCAATTTATATATCCTGTTTTTATCTATCATTTATATCTAATAAAAGAGGGGACTTATGCCCCCTACTCACTAATTTCCTATTATATAAACCGCCGGTTCGCGTTTTCAATACACTTTTTAAAAAAAGCGGTGCAAAGATACAAATTTAATTTTAAATACAAATTTGAAATGAACTAAAATTCTTTTAAATAATTTATTGCGTGCTGATAAACATCTTCACCAGAAAACCCGAATTTCTCGTCCAATACTTTAAAAGGCGCGGAATATCCGAAATGGTCAAGTCCTATGACTTTTCCATTGGCTCCTACAAGCTCTGATAATGTTGCCGGAAGTCCGGCTGTTAAACCCAGCACAGGCAAATTATCAGGAATCACCTGTTTTTGGTACTCAATGTTCTGCTGCCTGAAAACACCTTCGGAAATTACTGATACAACCTGCACCTTTAAACTATTTTTCTTTCTAAGAAGCTCCGCTCCTTCGATAATGGTTGACACTTCGGAACCGCTTGCTAAAAGGATTATATCAGGTTTACCTTCGTCCTTTTGAATAATATATGCACCTTTGTATGAATCAAGCGCATCTGAATACCTGTCAGATTGGATTTTTGAAGGAAGGTCTTTTATATTTTGTCTTGAAAGGATCAATCCTGTTGGAGTTGATTTATTTTCCAATGCCATTTTCCATGCAATTAGACATTCCGCCCCATCTGCAGGTCTCAGAACCAGCATACTGTTGTTACCGGAGTGATTTTTCAGCTTTTCCATTAATCTGATCTGTGCTTCTTGTTCTACAGGCTGATGAGTGGGACCGTCCTCCCCTACCCTGAATGAATCGTGTGTCCAGACATATTTAACCGGCAATTCCATAAGCGCAGCCATACGTATAGCGGGCTTCATATAATCGGAAAAGACAAAGAAGGTTCCGCAAACCGGAATGATGTTATGTAATGCCATACCGTTTGCCAAAGCAGTCATAGTTAACTCAGAAACGCCGGCATGAAGAAAAGCTCCCGTAAAATCACCTCTTTTAAGCGGTTTGGTGTTCTTTAAAAATCCTTCAGTCTTATCGCTGTTGGAAAGATCAGCAGACATTACGATCATATTTTCAATTTTTCCCGAAAATTCTGACAGCACTATACTGGAAACCGACCTTGTAGGACTGTCAGGTTTAATTTGGATTTTACTAAAATCAATATTGGTAATTTCGCCGGAGAGTATTTTTTCAAGTTTTTGGGCTAACCCGGGGTTTTTTTTCTGCCAGGTTATATAAGCTGCATTTTTTTCTGCGATGATCTTCCGCTTTTTTTCTTTTACTTTCTCATAAAATTCCTTTACACCAGGGAAAATTATAAATGGATTTTCAGGATCGCCTCCAAGATTCAGGATTGTTTTTTCAACTGATGCCCCGGCTTTACTTACCGGTTGTCCGTGCGTTGAAACCATGCGTTCAAAATTTTCTCCCGATTCGGTAACACATCCTTTACCCATCACTGTTTTGCCGATAATCAAAAAAGGCTTTTCATTTTCATTATTTGCCATTTTAAGAGCTTCCCTTATCTCATCAGGATCATTGCCATTGATTGTAACAACTCTCCATCCCCAGGCTTCATACTTTTTAGCCGTATCTTCCAAAGTAACCTCATCAACCATTGTGGAAAGCTGAATGTCGTTAGAGTCGAAGAACATAATTATATTGCTTAACCCAAGACAGCCTGCAATTCTACCGGCTCCCTGCGATATTTCTTCCTGTATTCCGCCATCCGAAATAAACGTATATATTTTGTGCGACATCCATTCGCCGAAGCGTGCAGCAAAAAACCTTTCGGCAATAGCAGCGCCAATTGCCATGGCATGTCCCTGTCCTAACGGTCCCGAAGTATTTTCAATGCCTCTCTTCACATCTATTTCAGGATGACCGGGTGTAGGGCTTTGCCATTGCCTGAAGTTTTTAAGGTCTTCAATAGAATATTTTCCAAACATTGCCAAAACCGAGTATAGCATAGGCGACATGTGTCCCGGATCAAGAAAAAAACGGTCGCGGAATGGAAATGCCATATCATCAGGGTCAAAATTGAGGAATTCCGAGTACAGGATGTTAATAAAATCAGCGCCTCCCATAGCGCCGCCCGGATGTCCCGATTTCGCTTTTTCAACCATAGCAATCGTCAGAATGCGAATATTGTCGGCTGCTTTGTTTACAATAGTATTATCCATCATTTATTACATTATTTAGTATTTAATTTAATGTGTCATTTCGCTTCGCGTCATTAATTGTCATTCAGTTTCCCAAAGTTTCGGGATCCTTTTTAATGACTATCAGTGACTATGAATGACTATTTTCTTACATCAAACCCCATAGTTTTCAATTTCCTTAAAGTCACCTCCCGGCAATTTAATACTCTTAATTTGTAAGCTCCATATTCCCATCTGAATTTGTAATTGCTTCTTAACAATTCAAATTTATCAGGCTCATCTCTGAATTTCCGGTCGTCTCTTAAAATATCGTAAGTTTCATTCACCGCCGTAAAAATAATCTCTCTGTCGGTTTTGTTTTCACAATCAATTGTTATGATTTCATCACCGGGTTTTTCAATATGGGCAGGAAACCAATCGTCTAAACCCAGGTTAAAAAACTTGCTGATCGCCTTAACGCTCATAGCTGTTCCATTTGCTTTTCCTTCGATTGAATACCCTGCTATATGCGGTGTTGCAATATCAACGTTTTCAAGAAGTTCTTTATCAATATCAGGTTCATTTTCCCAAACATCAATAGCCGATGCCAAAATTTTACCTTTTTTTATTGCATTCTTCAGTGCTCCGGATTCAACAACTGCTCCCCGTGAGGTATTAATAAATACAATATGCTTCTTTAATTTTTTAAAGAAATTATCATCAGCAAGATGAAAAGTTTTGTCTTCACCTTCAAAAGACAGGGGTACATGTAAAGTTATTATATCGGCATCTTTCAGTATCCTGTCTAATTCTGTAAAATCCCGGTGACCTTCTTTTCTTGCTCTCAGAGGATCATTTAAAAGCACATTCATACCCAAAATATCTGCAACCTTAGCCACTTTAGAACCTATATTTCCCACTCCGATAATTCCAATGGTTTTATCTTTCAGGTCTATTTCCTTTTTTTCTGCTATGATTAAAAGAGCGGAAGTAACATACTGCTCAACTGCCGATGCATTGCATCCATTGGAAGAAACCCAAAAAATACCATTTGCCTCACAATATACCTTGTCGATATGATCATCGCCAATGGTAGCGGTGGCGATAAATTTTACAGGAGTTCCATTAAGCAGGCTGGCATTACATTGAGTAACGGAACGGATAATAATGGCATCGGCGTTGGTAAGCGTATTTTTTGTTATTTGGTTACCCGGAAGATAAACAACTTCAGCATAAGGTTCAAAAATGCCTTTTAAAAATGGTATTTTATCATCAGCTATTATACTGAAACGCATAAACTTCACAACAAATTAATAATTAATATCAATCAAAGTCAATAACTTATGTCAAGTTATCTTCGTATTTTCTTTCAGTGTCAGTTTATTTTCATCTATTATCCGGTGATGAAAAAAATTTTAAACATTTGAGATTTCTTCTTTAAACCATACATCAATCGTCAGGGCGTAAAATTAAAAAAACATAATTTGAAGCAAAGGAATTGTTAATAAGAATTAAAAAAAATAAAATATCAAAAAATAATTAAATAATTTGCGGAATGACAGAAGTTAACATTCAGAAGATTTAATTTTGTGAAAAAAATTTTAGTTATGAGATTTGAAATTAAATTCAGGCTTTCGTGCAAAAAGCAGGTGTTGCCGTTTAATTATCAGTATCCGCTTAGCAGTTGGATTTATAAAGTTTTGGATAAAGCTGACAGCAACTTTGCTGCTTTCTTACACGAACAAGGGTACCGGCTTGAAAATTTGAAAACCTTTAAGCTTTTTACCTTTTCAAATTTACGGTTTCCCAAACACACATATAAAGTTATTCATAGATCCGATCGTATGGAGGTATGGGCGAGGAATGCCTGGCTGACTGTTACTTTTCAATTGCCGCAACCCGCCGAAAAATTTATTATCGGTTTGTTTCAAAATCAAAAAGCAATAATCGGCGACCGTATTTCGCAAATTGAAATGGAAGTGGAAAACATTCAGGCATTAAAAACCGACTTGCCTGACGGAGAAAGTATAAAAATAAAATGCCTTTCGCCCATTGTTGTTGCACTTAACGAGGAAGGTAAAAAACATGAAACGTACATTTCGCCTGAACACCCGCAGTACAAAGCGCTTTTCCTGAAAAACCTCCTGGATAAATACCAGGCAGTATGCTTACAAAAGAGTATTAATTGTAAAGAAATACAAACAAATGAATTAGATTTCAAATGTTTGACCAAAGAACCGAAAAGCCGGAAACAAACCATAAAAGCCCACACGGCAGCCGAAACGGAGGTTCGGGGATTTTTATTTAACTTTGAACTTAAAGCTCCAAAGGAAATAATGGAAATAGGGCTAAATTCAGGATTTGGTTCGATGAATGCACTGGGGTTTGGGTGCGGGGAGGTGATTAATTAGTATGTGTCTTTTAACTTTTCTAATTATGGAAAATCTAAAAAATAAATACCATAACTCCCCTTTTGAAAGGGGAGTAGGGGTATGTTATCAATCAAATACATTTATTTTTTTGATTTTTCAGGGACTTTGTAAACAAACTTTAATTAATTTGTTAAGTGTTTTATTATGTGTGAATTTGATGATAATGATTATATCTATCAGAGTTTCTGGTTTAAGAATGAAATAAAAGAACATTTTTATGCAGGCAACGGGTTTATTACCCACAAGAAAGATATGGATATTGAAGAATCTTTCGACCTTGCCCTGGAAATGGCAGGTGATAAAGAAGCATTTATGCCTGGGTTGGTAAAGAAAATCGAATCATTGATTGGTCAGGAAAACTGCCGGTATGATTTCTGGGAGTTTAGCGATGAGGATTTTTCGCTTTACTGGTTAATAAAAAAGGATGTTTATCTGGAAAAGATGAAACTCATAAAGGAATGGATAAAGTTTGAGGAACTGGAGGAATTGATTGGATTTGAAGTGAAAGAAAATTTTGATATTTAAAAAATAAAACATGAAATCAAATAAAAAAAGAAACATGTGGATAAAAGGTAATTTTAAACCGAAAAAGCTGGATAGATTTCAAAAGGCAAAAATATCCGGCGAAGTAAAAGATTTCATAAAGAAATCTGAAAAGCTGTCGAAAAGTGTAAACCGAATTGCAGTAAGAGCAGGAAGAGTTTATCTCTATCAACTTGTGGAACAGTTTGGATGGGACGACCCGGAATCAAAGTTCATTAAACCTCTCATTGATGGCAAATATGCAGAATTTCCTTACGCCCGTATTACGATTTACAACAACGAATGTTCGCTTGACTGGCTACGGCATACGGGTCAATGGGCAACACTTTTTACAGGCTCTCTTCAGGAATGCCTAAAATTTATGGATGAAACCGG